>CAZMXD010000243.1:0-3292 GCA_964570185.1 uncultured Nitrospina sp.
TGCATGAAAATCAGCGTCGCTTAGACCGGTATAAGTTTCGTTGGCATCGAGGTTGCTGAAACCAAACTTCGCTTCAATCCTTTGGTATAACGCAGTTTTGGGTTCCCAAAAAACCTTAAGCATGGGTTCCTCGTTGCTGAAACCGGTATCGGGCTCGCCTCTAACGTCGGGCGCGCTCGTATCCATTATTTTGAACCCGTTATTAGACCGCCTGTAGTATTCAATCACGTAACCCACTCTTGACCCGCTGGCTAGCTGGGTCGTATTACCGAAATACGTATGGTTACGGAGTTCATTCCAATAACCGAAAGTAGATTTGTGGTAAAGTTTTTGCGTTGTCGGAATTGGCGTCGAGAGGAAATTTATGGCACCACCCGTTGTGTGCGGACCATACTTAACCTGACTCGAACCCTTCATAATTTCGATTCCCGACATTCGGCCGGTAGTCGGAAAATAATAAGCAGAAGGAGCAGAGTAAGGAGCAGGCGCCTGCAAAATACCGTCCTCCATTATGGTTACCTTGGAGGAGCGCGCGGGATCAACACCTCTGAGAGAAATATTGGGGAACAAACCCATACCATCTTCTTCCCGAAGGTAAACACCAGGAACTCGCCTCAAAATACGATTCACATCATCCACTGTTTGCTCGCGAATATCCTGCACGTCTAAATAAGTCGCAGAACCCGCAATATCTTTCACCTTGTACTTAGATCCGATGATCGATACTTCGCGCATCAAGATATCGTTCCCCGCCTTTTCCTCAGCTTTATCAGCCGCGAAAACCGGGACCGAAAGGGCCAATAAAAAAATTGCCCCAAAGCCCATTCTAAATAAACTGAATTTCATCAACTTTCTCCTCATAAGTTTTTATTTGAAATAAAAATTAACCCTATCTTTATATGTAAATAATATCCCTAAACCATTGTATTTATTATAATTAATTTGATTTCAACCTATTTGTTTATGATAATCATTCTCAATTTTCACAAAAATCCAGCTTTTTGTCAAGACCTAAATTCATTTTTTTTTCTTATTTTTCAAGGGGTAGACTGATTCTGACCCCATTCATAGGAAGAAACTTACGGGGAAAAATAATGAAGGAAAGAAATAATTGTCTGCTGTTTTTGTCTTACTTTTTTCGGGTCATGTCCACCTTGCCATCAAAGTTTCGGTCCATTTCTATTTTTTTAAGCTTTCCCGAGGAATTGAAATGCTCCCAGCGATCCGCCTTTCCATCCTCATTGGTATCGAACTCGACTTTTTTCAAAGTCTCTTGGTCGTCGTCATAATAAAACTGCCACTGGTCGGGTTTTCCGTTCCCGCTGCTGTCGATGGCCGTGCGCTCTAACACTGCATTATCGCCATAATAAATCCAGCGGTCGATTTTGCCATTTTTGTTTGCATCTGCTTCCACACGTATCACTTGACCTGACGAATTAAAAAACTGGGTGGTGTCCGCTTTCCCGTCTCTGTTCTCGTCAATTTCGACGCGTGTCACTTTCTCGTTGGAGTTGAAAAATTCCTTATAGTCAAAGCTGCCGTCAAACTTGGTTGATTTTTCTATGCGGGCAATTTTTCCGCCGTCTCCGTAATATTGAATGACGTCCATTTCCCCGTCTTTATTACCGTCGGCTTCAACACGTTCCAGAATTTTTTTTCCTTTATAATATTCTATCTGGTCCACCTTGCCGTCGAAGTCCCCATCGTATTTGATTTTCTCAACTTCCCCTTGATCATTGACATATTGCCACTGGTCTATTTTATCGTCAAAATTGGAATCAATTTCATTTACTTCGGCCACGCAGGGCGAAACCATGACAAGAACGGCAAACACGGTTCCTGTCAACAAACTCTTTACTCTTATGAAAAACATATCTTAATACCTTCAATTAAAATTTTGCGCTTTTACTTGTTAAAAAAATTATATTTTTTATACGAATCATTTTTTAATTTAACTCAAACTTGAAAGGCAAAACCACCTGTAATGATTGCCGCATTATACTGTCAGGAATACCCGCGAAAGGAGCCGCCCTTTTTACAGCCGCCATGGCCTCTCGGTTAAGATTTGGGTAGGGGGTTTCGGTGAGCAAACTGACATTACCCACCTGTCCGTTTTTCAAAATAGTAAATTGGACTTGCAACTTACCTTCCCGCCCAGCCCTGCGGGAGGCCTCGGGATATCGCTTTGCGCCCAAAACACTGCGCCGCACCTGGCTAATATAACCATTTAAAGCGCCCTCATCGACAATATTCGGAACACCCCGGGCAGATGGAAAAGAAGTTAAAGACGCCAGCTTTACTCCGGTTTCTACAAGCGACACACGGCCCTTTTTGTTCCTGGCGGATGATGCCTTTTCAGACCTGACAACTTTACCGGGTAATTTACTTAATTTAAATTGTGGCGTCCCCTGAACCAGGGCCACTCGAGTGGATCCTTTCGACGAGGATACCGAACTGCTTGACTTGGCAGCCGTCTGAGGCAATTTGCGTAATTTAAATCGCGGCGTGCCCTGCACCATGGAAACTCGGGCGGAGCTTGATGAAAAAGTCTTGCTGGAAGAGACAAAGGATCGAGCCACGGGGATTCGCTTTGTTGTCGCGGGCTTGGAACTGCGCATCACAACCGACTTCGCGGTAACAGACCTTTTAACCCGCATCGGGGTTAAAATCGGTGTCTTGACCATGGTCCTGGTTTTTCTGGTTTGTCGCACAGATACCTTCGGTTGCAAAACCGGCATAATTTTAGGTGTCACACTCGCGACCTTAATTTCCTTTAAAACCGGCTCTTTTCGAATCGTTTCTTTTTTAACCGGCGGCGGGGCTTTTCTTTTCACGAACTCCATTTGATAAGTTTTTTGAGGTTGAACATTGTTATTAATGTTCATCAAAAAACTCCCCGCGCCCAGGGTAAACAACACATGGATACCCATGGAGCCGACTATCGAATAGGTTGTGGAATTATTTTGGGTCATCATTTTTTGTTATCAGGCATCTTTATCCGACATGTCATTCTCGGTTGCAAGCATAAAATCTTCGGCACCGGCTTGCTTGGCAAGCTCGATTACCTTGCCAAAAAGCTCAAACTCGATGACCTTGTCCGCGTGAATAGAAATCACTGCGTTTTTTCTCTCAGCTACTTTCTTTTCTAAATGAACTGGCAAGGCCTCCATCGTAATAGCTTTTCCATCCAACTCCAAAGAACCATTCTTATCTATTGTCACAGTGAGAAACTGCTTGCTATTTTTTTCGGCGGTCTTTGCTGTGGGCAGTTCAACTTTTTTAATTTGCAAGC
>CAZMXD010000244.1:0-3232 GCA_964570185.1 uncultured Nitrospina sp.
CAATATTAAAAACCTTTGAGGGCATTGATTATGAAACTGTTGAACCCAATGTGGACATTGCAGAGTTAAAAAAGGCAAGTGAGCAAAAGGACTTATAGTGCGTCCCTTGGAACTTGGAGTGTCACTGTAGAATAGCGTTGTACGGACGCAGGATTCTTGTTCTCTTTTTTAGTATCCCAAGGTGATGTTAAGGGACTAGAATCCAGAATGGGGCGATAACAGGGATTGTAACTATATGGATGACAGAGAATTTGAAAAATATTGCCTCCATTACTGGGAAGTACAAGAGCATCTCCTTCGAGAATCTTATGCCCCAACTGATCCCGTTCGTGATCGGGCTTGGTTAACTAACTCTCATATTCCCCAGAGTCAGTTATGTTTAATTCTTATGCTTCCTATTATTATGAAATACATTGGAAAGTGTGGGCGCAAATTAAAAATCGCAGATATCGGATGTGGGATGGGTGCGGGAACACAGTTGTTAGCCAGCCTAACAAAGTCTCGTTTCTTCGGAGGTAGAGAAATCCAGGTATATGGATTTGACAACTTGGGTATCTATGAACGTTATAACCGTGCCTTTAATAAAGATGTTATATTTTCCGCAAAACGGTTAGAGGATATACCCCAAAAGGAGACGTTTGATATTACTTTGAGTTCAAATATGTTTGAGCATTTTGAGGATCCTTTGCCATTAATCGAGCAAATGAAACGTCTAACTAAGAGGTTTTCTATAATACTTGTTCCATATAATGAACCCCCACACATAGAACCTGATCACCTAACGTCATTCACTGACGATTTAATACAAATTCTGGCTCCCTGTGAGGTTCGACACTCGGCAACTATCGGAACAGATCCTTCGGACCAGGTATGTTTTGTTCTCGACTGTCGAAAAAGAGAATTGGATGAGGTTGTGCAAGAAGGTGTCCGGGGAATAATGCATTATATTACGGGTCAGCGGATGTATATAAGGTTGTCACGCCACTTTCTTGGAAGGGTGCTAATTGCTATCGGAAGGTTCAGCAAGTTAACCAAGTTTCTGCGTCGCCACGGTCAAAATTAACAATTTTTCGCCCAGTTTGTTATTTATATTGTGGGGAGTAGCAGGTACGTCCTTTGGAAGTACGAGTGTCACCGTCGCATTAAAACGTTGATTTTTCGAGGTTTTTAACCCCTAAGAATACCCTCCCAAAGAATGTTCTGTAGTCTGATAGAATTTTTACACCCTTTTCGGATATGTGACACAAAGGTCGGATAAGTGATACTTTTAATAAGTGATTGGATTAATTTTTTGATCTTTAGGTTTTGATATAACAAATGACTCTCTGAGTTTATGAAATGACCAATATTCATTTAAATTTGGAAAACTTTTTCGCCAGTCAAGTTTTTGGAATCGGATGTCAACATACTCTAAACTTGTGAAGGCAGATATATCCGCGATACTAAAAAAGTTATCCACAAAATAGATTTTAGAGCCAAGTTCAGTAGATAGATAACTTAATCCACGCATAATTTTCTTTTCTTGCCGTTCAATCCATTGTTTGCTGATTAAATTATTAATTCTTACATTTTCTAAACATATTAAGACAACTGAATCGCAAATGCCGTCGGCGACTGTTTCAATAGTTATGGCAGAGAGGTGGTTTTTCGGATCGTTGGGATAAATTACGGGGTGAGCTTTTACTTGGTCTAAGTATCGAGTAATCACTTTACTATCAAAAATATATTGATTATCCCCAGTTATTAGAATTGGGACTTTCCCCAAAGGATTTCTTCCTTCAGTAAGGCTATCTTCGCTCCAAGGAAGATCAATAATCACTTCATGTTTTATTTGTTTTTCATGAAGTGATATTTGTGCTTTTCTTCCGTATGGACTAGGTGCTGCTGTTATTAATTTCATAAATTAAAACCTTTTTAGGGTGATTGCATCGCACAATAATTTTTACAAATTAAAAGTATCTCAGATCACCACAAGGTCTATAACTAATTAGGTCATTTTTTGCCTAATAGTCATCGTTCCATCGGTTTAGAGGTCTTCGTGACGTTGGGAGATCAGGTTGGTGGCTAGTTGTCGGATTTACTATTATCGAGTTGCTATTTTCGCTGCTATACTGGTGTTGCAAGAAAGGGGATGAAGGAGGCAATTGATTTGAGGATGACGCACTAGCCAACTCAGGTTAATTTAATCTTGCATTGAGGTGGAAGGTAAGAAATCAATTAGAAAACGGATATTAGAATAATGGCGAAAATAACTATCTTATCCCTATTACTATTATGGCAGCTTGGTTTCGTTAAACATGTGGTTGCGCAAGAAATTGTAGATACTGAATGGTCAGGAAATTTACTCATGATAACTTATTCCCCAACAAAAGGTGTGGTGAGTTGCACTGCCTATAATTCTGAGGGAAAAGGAATTGCGGGTTCTGCATCGATGAGTGTTGGAGGTGTCGCGTTAGTGACCATAGAAGTGCCCGAAGCGTATGTTGGCAAAAAAGTTAGCCTTGAGTGTTCTTCACCGACCGATGGTTACTGACTATACAGTTAAATAGCAGGTATTGGCCGTCAAATTTTTACTTTTTGAACATGTTCTGAAGGACCTGGACTTGTCAACACAAACCTTTTTTAAAATTAAAGAACATAGATTATTTCAGGGGGTGGTAATTGCCGCCATCATTTTGTCAGCTTTTGTAATCGGTGTGTCTACATTTGAAGCCGCATCTTCTTACAGAGCTATTTTTGAAATTATTGATCTTCTTGTAACAGCTTTTTTCGTAGTCGAAATTAGTATTAGGTATATTGGCGAGCCTCAAAAACGTTTATTTTTTAAAAATGGCTGGAATGTATTTGATACGGTTATAGTCCTCCTCTCTGTTATCCCATTAGGGCCGGACTCATCCGTTTTGCTACTTCGGTTGTTACGTATTTTTAGGGTGTTAAGGCTAATTTCTGCTGTTCCTGAATTAAAGGAGTTAATCGAAGCGTTGTTCCTCTCGATAAAGAGGGTTTTCTACGTGGCGCTACTTTTATTCATCATTCTGTATATTTACGCTTCTTTTGGGGCCATATTATTTGCTGAAGAGGACCCGTTAAGGTGGAAGGATTTAGGAATTTCCATGATCACCTTGGTCCAGGTTTTAACTTTATCAAGTTGGGAGCAGGTAATGCTTCCACTTCAAGAAACATTTTGGTGGTCATGGATATATTTTTATAGTTTTGTTGCTTTGGGCTCTAT
>CAZMXD010000245.1:0-3213 GCA_964570185.1 uncultured Nitrospina sp.
GGGTGGTAGATGAGGCGATTTTTATAACCACCATAAGCAAAAGTGCGAGCTATACCCAAGGCACCAATAGCATCCAGACGATCAGCATCTTGAACAATTTTTCCTTCAAGAGTTTTCATGGGTGTGGCAACACCGGCACCTTTGTAGGAAACAGTGGATATTATTTCAACAACAGATTGGGTCAATTGATGATTGACATCATTTTTATTTAAAAACTCTTGGGCAACTGCAGGACCTATGGAATCATCTCCACCATGAAATTTCCAGTCCGCGATATCATGAAGCAAAGCTCCCAATTCCACGGTTTCCAAATGGGCTTTTTCCTCTAAAGCGATTTTTTTTGCTACAGTCCAGACTCGAAAGACATGCCACCAGTCATGGCCAGAACCATCGCCAGCAAGCTTGTTTTCTACAAATTCACATGTTTTTTCTACTATTGAAGTCATATTTATAGGGTTTTGAGTGGTTGAATAATCATTCCATATACAGAGCTGGGCTTCAAGTAGCTTTCGGATGAAATATTATTTATATCCCTAAATTAGACTTTTTGATATTTTGCAGGTAAGAGTTTATCTGTTACCGGTTTCAGGACGGTGAAGGCCACATTCTTTATGCTCGGGGTTTTCCCACCACCACCTGCCCGCACGAATATCTTCCCCAGGCTCAACGGGTCGTGTGCACGGGGCGCACCCAATACTGGGAAAGTTTTTTTTGTGCAATGCGTTGACTGGAACATTATGCTGGTCAATATAATCCTCCACTTGTGTTTGAGTCCAATCTGCTAAAGGATTTATTTTTATCAAAGGAGGGTGATCAATATCTTCTAATATTTTCGGTGTGTCGGTGCGAGTGACTGCTTGATCCCTTCTTATACCGGTAACCCATGCATCGAGCTCACTAAGCGCACGGTTTAGGGGCTCGATTTTTCTTATCTCACAACACTCTTTTCGGTTTTCGATATTTTCTTTGAAGGAGAAGAAACCTTTTTTCCGCACTAGGTTTTCTACCTGTTCTAGGTTAGGGAAATAAGTTGTAATTTCTAATCCGTAATGAGACCGTACTCTTTCCATTATTTCGTAAGTTTCTTCATGAAGGCGTCCTGTATCTAAAGTGAAAATGGTAATAGGGCCCTTGAGCTTTGCGATTATATCTATGAGGATCATGTCTTCCATGCCAAAGCTGCATGCAAGTCCGGCTTTTAAGCCGTATTGATCCATACACCATTGGATCAGTTGTTCTGCAGATTTGGATTCAGGGTCTGTGATTGGCATGGGGTGGTTCTGCCTTGACAGTTAAATGGATAGTATATAAGAATGTTATTACATACTTTTTCACGACCTAATTGAAAAATCAAGTTTGGAATCAAAATATTACCTTAAGTTAAATTCAGCTTGCTTGCCAACTTCTATTTTATAGATGAATCCTAAATTGCGTAAAACCTGTTTACTATTATTTCTCTTCGCACTGATCCCGTTGAAATTTAGCAACGCGGGGATTTTAGAACAGGTAGAGGAGGAGCTTGTAAAGCTGGCAGACAAAGTTCGCCCGGCGGTAGTTAGTCTTTCCCCATATATTGCAAAGGGTGCTGTCGGAGAAGGGCTCCCAAGAAAAAGTCGCCCCGCTAATGCGGGAGCCGGGGTTATATTTGACGCAGAAAAAGGATTGATCGTCACTAACAGCCATGTGGTACGTAATGTTCTGAAAATTCAGGTTACCTTTATGGACGGCAGTAAGGTTGTCGGTGATGTCTTGGGGGCCGATGAAGATACTGACCTTGCGGTGGTTCAGGTGAGACGAAGCGAACCGTTATCAGAGGTCAAATTTGCTGATTCTAGTAAGGTCAAAATTGGACAATTCGTGGTTGCTGTAGGAAACCCCTATGGATTAAACGACACCACTACATTTGGCATAGTCAGCGGGTTAAAAAGAGAAAATGTAAATCTCTCTCGGTACGAGGACTTCATCCAGACCGATGCTTCTATAAACCCTGGCAATAGCGGTGGCCCGCTCATAAATATTAAAGGGGAAGTTATAGGGATTAATACCGCCATCATTAATTATGCGCAAAGTATTGGTTTCTCAATTCCATCAAATATGGTTTTGCATATTGTGACTCAGTTGGTGGAGAATGGGGAGGTAAACCGTGGCTGGCTGGGTGTGGGTATTGACCCTATTTCTGAAGAAATGGCTTCTAAAATAAAGGGCAAACAAGGGGGTGTAATTGTTAATTCCGTATTTGAAGGTGACCCGGCTTTTAGAGCGGGGCTTAAAGTAGGAGATATAATATTAAAAATTGGTGGCGCCAAAATTGACTCCCCAAATACCCTGATCCGTATCATCGGAACAATTTCCCCTGGGCAAACCATTCATCTGGATATTATAAGGGATGGTAAACATAAAGTAGTTCCTGTTAAGCTAGATTCAAAAAAGAAAAAATCCAACCTTTTGGCCTCTTTGACTCCCGATAGCCTTTCTGGTTTAGGGTTTTCCGTGAAGGATTCTGATAATTTGATTAGGGGAATGGGTCCAGAGGTATCTCAGATTGAACCAGGAGGCTACGCCGAATCAAAGGGATTGAAAGTGGGGGATCGAATTCTTGCTGTGAATGGGGATTCTGTAGGCAATTTACAGGAATTTGAAAATATTTTGAATAAGATTAATCAAGGAGGCTCTATTTTTCTCCTAATTATTCGAAATAATAAAAAAATCCATTTGGGGCTTGTAAGGGAAAATTAAATTTGATAGGTTTGGGCATCCCGATATAGGGTTAGTACAAAGGGAAGGTTCCGTGCTTTTTTCAAATCTTTGATAAGCCTTTTCTTATAATAGTTTAAAAAATTATGGCTTCGGAAAAAGAATGAAAAGGGGCGCATAATAAAAAAGAAAAATATCACGTGAATTACGTTTCATGCTGTTTAATATTGTCCAATTTTTTTTAGACGGACTACTTAGGAGGTAGAAATGTTTGTTGTCAAAAAAGGGTGGAAAAACTGGTACGCGCTTGCGGTAGTATTTTTGACCTTGGGACTCACAGTTCCAGCTGGCGCAATTTCGACTGACCATTCACATGGCAGTCACTCAACTGGTAATGCTGCAGTAGATAAGCCTGCATGGCTGGAAAAGCTTGAAAAGCAACTCCAGCATGAGGATTTAATGTCAGGTTTGGAAGGCAGTCAGGAAAAGCTGGATAACACCATGATGAAGGTCATGGAT
>CAZMXD010000246.1:0-3179 GCA_964570185.1 uncultured Nitrospina sp.
GCAAATAGCCAAAAACAACAACATTCTCGACTGTATCAAATTAATACATTTCCATTTAGGTAGTCAGATCACTAATATCCGTCGCATCAAAAGCAGCTTACAGGAAGTGGGCCGATTTTATTCTGAGCTAATGAAATTTGGTTGCAACATTGAGTATATTGATGTTGGGGGAGGATTAGGCGTAGATTATGATGGTTCTCGCTCCACTTTTGCATCCAGTACCAATTATTCGGTGCAAGAGTACGCTAACGATGTCGTGTATCACCTTTTAGAAATCTGTAACAAGGAAAATCTGCCGCATCCAAACATCATTTCGGAATCAGGACGAGCAATGACCGCGCACCATTCTATATTGGTGGTAAACGTTCTCGATGTTACAAGCTTTCCTGAATGGAGTAATACCGTCGAAGTCAAAGATGATGCTCCCGAAGTCGTAAAAGAAATTTTTTATGTTCTCGACTCTACTTCTAACAAAAATCTAAATGAATCCTGGCACGATGCGGTCCATTTAAAAGATGAAGCACAAAACCAATTTCTCTTAGGGCTCATTTCCCTTGAAAACAGAGCTCTGTCGGAAAGAATCTTCTGGGGCATTTGTCGAAAAATTGAAAAACTTAGCACTCGTTTGAAATTCATGCCCGACGAGATCCGCAGCTTAAAAACCACACTTGCGGACAAATACTTCTGTAATTTTTCTGTTTTTCAATCGGTTCCTGATTCCTGGGCTATTGACCAAGTTTTTCCAGTAGTACCCATCTACAGATTAAACGAAGAACCCTCTCGCGATGCTACACTCGAGGATATCACCTGTGATTCAGACGGCAGGATAGACACTTTCATAGGCACTCAGCGCGGGACAGAAAAAACCCTTCGTGTCCATGACCTGGAACCAGGAGAAAGTTATCCCCTTTGTATTTTTCTAACCGGAGCATATCAGGAAATCCTGGGTGACCTGCATAATTTGTTTGGTGATACCAACACCGTTCATGTTTCTCTTAAGGAAGATGGCACATTAAAGTATGAACAGATTATTGAAGGTGAAGATGTAACCGATGTGCTCGATTATGTTCAGTTCTCAGCAGACGAACTTGCAGGGCGTATTGATGGATTCCTCATTGGCTGCGTGCAGCGAGGCATCGTCACACAAAAAGAAGCAAATGATTTTTTAAGTCTATATAAAGAAGGCCTGGAAGGTTACACCTATCTGGTAGATCCCGATAGGGCTCAAAAAAAATAACCCCTGTTAATTACCTGGCCCTTGCATATCCCTTATTTGCTGTATCCTTTCTTTATTGGTCGGATGAGTGGAAAAATAACTCGCTTTTTTAGACTTACCTCCTGATTTTTTTTGGAGCACGTTTAAAAGTTGAAGATAGTATTCGGTTGAATATCCCGCTTTATTTAAATATCCAACCCCAATCTTATCCGCTTCCAGTTCCTGGGGACGAGAAAATCCATTTACCACTGCTGGCTTAACAACATATTCGCTATAACCCGCACCCGGAACAAACATATTTAGAACAGAAAACCCTATCGATGTCAGAATAGAAACTCCTAATTTAGTGTAATAATGCCCGGATTTTAAATGGGCAATCTCATGAGCTGCTACGGCTACCCTTTGTTCCTTCGTCAACTCGTGAAGAAAGTTGGCGGTAATGTTCACTTTATTTCCGGTAGTCACCCAAGCGTTTGAAAAATTAGAATAATGTACCACAGCGACAAATTCCTCATCAGGAAAGTTTGCTAAAGCAATAGTGTCTACCGCTGTTTTCCATAAAGAAATATCATAAGCGCATCCAGCGCAATTTTTATTACGCGTGGATTGGCAAGCGGCCAACAAGAAGATTATCAAAAAAAGTATGAATTTTTTTTTCATTGATGAGGCCAAGGGCATTGGAGTAATTACAATTGTCCTTTTTGTAAAATATCTACCATCTCTTGGTGCACCAAACCATTGCTGACAAGAATTTCCTGGTCATAAATATTGGTCGGAGTACCATCAAATTTACTAGCCTTACCACCCGCTTCCAGAACAATCAGGAGGCCCGCGGCTACATCCCAGGGATGAAGCATCCGCTCCCAGAATCCTTCAAAGCGACCCATCGCCGTATATACCAAGTCCATAGCGGCAGAACCCGGACGTCGTACCGCTTGGCAGGCTTTCATAAAATTACAGAAATGATCTAGATTATCTTTTTCCGATTTCACCACGCGAGGAGCAAAACCTGTAACGAGCAAACTCTTTTCCAGCGAGGAAATGGTTGATACCCGAATGGGCTTGCCATTTAGTATCGCACCCTGCCCTTTCTCGGCTACGAATAATTCATCAAGGCAAGGGTTATAGATGACCCCCACCTTCACTTCTCCTTGTTGCTCCAAGGCAATGGAAACACAATAACAGGGATAACCATGTGAATAGTTTAAGGTTCCGTCCAATGGATCAATGATCCACTTGCTAGATGAATCATTGCCTTCTAAATCACCTGATTCTTCCGCGAGAATATCGTGGTCGGGAAAAGTTTTTTTTACTCGGGTGATAACCGCTTTTTCGGCAAGGTGGTCTACTTCCGTAACCGGGTCATGAAAATCCTTGAAAGAAACTTTACCGATATCGTCAGTCCGCTCCCGCAGAATCTTCCCTGCTTGAAGCGCAGCTTCTACTGCGACTATTACCTCCTGACTCATTCAAGCCACCCGCCACCGATAACGCAATCATTCTGGTAAAAAACAGCGGACTGACCAGGAGCCACAGATATTTGAGGCTGATCAAATTCCACGCGAACACGAGAGTCATTTATCTTTACAATCTTGGCAGGGACACTTTGGTGACGATAACGGATTTGCACATCGGCACGCGTCGACTCCTTGACGTCCAGGGACCAAGTAACTTGTCCAACAACACAATTTGCGCGTTCTAATTCCTTTTTAGTCCCTGCAGTTATGCGGTTATTCACGGGGTCGATATGTGTTACGAAATGCGGCTCTTTGAGTCCACCCAGATTCAAGCCTTTCCGTTGACCAATCGTAAATGCCGGATAGCCCTGATGTTTGCCTAGTACCTCCCCTTTTGAGTTCACAATTTCTCCTTCTTTAAAGGCATCATTGTTTAATTGTTTGGCAATAAATTTTGGATAATCATTATCAGGGATAAAACATATTTCATGAGACTCGGCTTTGTC
>CAZMXD010000247.1:0-3171 GCA_964570185.1 uncultured Nitrospina sp.
CCGGCCTTCCCGTTCACGCAATATGAAAAGCCTCGTTTATGACCCGCGGTATATCAGCGATATTCTGAACCATGTAACTATGTTTAACGAGGGGAAAAGTGGAACCCATAATATCAGTTTCCTGAAACGCATCACTTCCTAAAACTGTAGTGGGAACTTGACCCGTTATGGCAACCATGGGTATGGAATCCATTTTGGCGTCAATGATCCCAGTGATCAAATTCGTTGCGCCTGGACCAGAGGTTGCCAAGCATACTCCGACTTCACCCGTAGCCCTGGCATACCCGCCTGCGGCAAAGGCCCCGCCTTGTTCATGCCTGGGTAAAACCATGCGGATTTTTTTTGACAGAGTAAGGCCTTGGTGAATTTCCATGGATGCCCCGCCCGGATAACCAAAAATAACCGTGACCCCTTCGTTTTCCAAGGCTTTTACGAGGATATCCCGACCTTTAAGCGGATGCCCTCCGGTTTTCTTTGGCTTTTTTGGAGTGCCTTGTCGTTTTGTTGTTTTTTTCTTTGTAGTCATAGCGACAAGCTTTCGCGGTTAAATGCAATTATAATTTTTATCGTTTACTGTTTTCTTGAATTTAGAGGAAACTATTTTAGCTCTACGGGTACTTGTTATTATAAATATTTTCCACGTTGAGTAGTGGCCCGAAGGCTAGTACCCTTTCCTGGGGGAGCAATACTGGTGAACTTCCAGTTAACAACTGAACAGCACCTTACTGCTTAACGGGCATAGACCTTCTGCCCCCGAGGTTAGTTGCGAGTAAAAACTGTAACGGAATTGGCTCTTGAAGTCAAATCCATTTATTTAAAAAGCCCTTTCTTGTCAAACCGTTATGAGAGATCAGATATTTGGTATAAGAGAAATCAAGGGCCTTAATTCTTATGAATCGCGTTTAATATGATCCCTTCGCGAAGGCTGTATTCACTCACTTTGAGCATTTTGCAATCAAAGGCTCGCATGGTTTCCAATACGATCGCGATGCCGGCAATAATTAAATCTTCTCGCCCTTGTTCAAGGGGTTTTAAGGCTAATCTTTCTTCGAGAGATTTCTTTTTTAAGTCCTCTAAGATTGATTTTGCGTCATGAAAGGAAAAAATTGAGCCGTGAATTTTTTCGGGATCGTATGGATAGATTTTTTCCTTTAACGCTGCAAGCGTGGTTACGGTGCCTGCCGTACCAATTAGAATTTCAGGAGAAAATTCTGACAATTGTTTTTTTACCGCAATCAGCTCTTTTCGTAAATGATTTTGCAGGTCTTTAAACTCTTTATCGTCAACGGGGTGCTGGGTGATGAATTTTTCGGTCAACCTCACTACGCCCAAAGGGCTGCTGCAAAAACTCGAAATATTTTTACCTTTTGAAAGAATAAATTCAGTGCTTCCTCCCCCGATATCTAAAGTAATTATTTTGCGATTTTCATGAAGTATTTTCCAAAACACCCCTTCAAGAGTAAGCCGGGCTTCTTCCTCCCATGATATAACTTTTATATCGATACCCGTTTCTTTTTTTGCCAAACGAACAAATTCTTGCCCGTTTGATGCTTCACGAACCGCGCTGGTTGCCACCGCAAATAGAGGCGGATTTCCATTTTCCTGACAGATTTGCCTAAACTCTTTAAGCACATTTAGGGTTACCGCAATTCTTTTTTCCATGAGTTTGCCGTGGCTATCCATACTTTCACCCAAGCGGGTAATGTTTCGTTTGGAAACTATAAGCTTGAAATCCTGATTACCAGAGGAATCAACAATTAGAAGGCGAACGGTATTTGACCCAATATCAATGGACGCAATCTTTTTCATGAAAAAATTAAATGGGAAAAGCTTTTTCGCTATCCATAGTTAGAAGTAGATAGAATCCTAAAACGGTAAAAAGCAGATTAGGACCCCATGCGGCCAATATCGGATCAAAGGTTCCTCCTTTTCCTAAAGAAATACCCATGGCATATAGAAATGAGAACGCAAATCCCATTGCGATATTTACGCTGACACAAAATAAAAGGCCGCCATGCCTGCTGGATCGAATGGATAAAGGAATTGCCAACAAGGCCATGACAACACTAATAAAAGGGTAAGAAATATTGCGATGGAGTTCGACCCAACTCAAACTTGTGTCTTTTCCTTTTAATGCTTGAGTTTGAATTTTTTTGTACAATTCGCTGAGGCTCATTTCCTCGGGGCGTTTGTGAGCCTTGGATAAATTTTCCGGGGTTTCAGGAGTGGTAAAAAATTTTTTTTCGAAATATTCCGTGGACTTGATTCCGTTTTTATCGAATACGCGTATGTACCCATCAGTAAACTCCCATTTATTAATAGACCATACTGCCTCTCTGGCATCAATACGCTTCGTTATGGAGTGATCCAATCCCGGTTTTAAAATTATGATTCCATCTAATCTGGATTTGTATGGATCAAAATAATCGATATTCCAGATATCTCCATTGACGGATTTAAACCATAGATTTTCTGTAGGGATTTTTCCATAAGAAGCCCTTGCCTGGATTTTTCCCATAAAGATGTAATTCATTTTCTGATTCGTAATGGGGGATAAAAATTCGCTACTGACCAGAACCATTAACGCAATAATAAAGGAGGCACCTATAATCGGAAAGGTGATGCCTGTTATGCTTATGCCGCAAGCTTTCATAGCGGTGAATTCGTTGTTTTTGGCAATTGATGCCAATGTAATTACGGTTGCAAGTAGGACTCCTTGGGGCGCCATGTAAAAAGCAATAAAGGGAATTTTAAAAATATAATAAGAGATCAAATCAATCATTGGTGCGTCTTTCGCCAAAAACTCATCGATTCGCTCAAAAAAATCAACGATTAAGAAAATTCCGATCAATCCGGTGGCGGTCAGTAAATATACTTTTACAAACTGGGCCAATACATATCGCTTTAACATTTTCATAGGCGGATGATATTCTTTGTTCTGATTTTAGTTTGCATTTAAGGTCGGGATCGCAGAGTTTAAAGTCGGAATTAAAAACTCCAGGTCTCGGCGCTTGGAGAGAGTATGTCTGACATAATTCAGTGTAGGGTCAATGTATTGAAGGTATCGATCATTGCCTAATGTTCCATGCTGATAAGCAAAAGTTCCAATTGCTTTTAAGTTTCTTTGCACCGACATCCAGTCAAAAATTTTATAAAAAGGACCTCGTATTA
>CAZMXD010000248.1:0-3150 GCA_964570185.1 uncultured Nitrospina sp.
TGCCTTTGGGCATGGCTTCAATATTCACTTTGGTCAAATTGAACCACCGAAAGATGTCGATGTATTTATGGTTGCACCTAAGGGTCCGGGTCATTTAGTACGCCGCACTTATGAGCAAGGAGCCGGGGTGCCTTGTCTTATGGCTATCCATCAAAACGCTACTAAGAACGCTAAAAAAATTGCATTGGCTTACGCTAAAGGTATTGGTGGCACCCGTGCCGGGGTTCTCGAAACTAATTTTAAAGAGGAAACGGAGACCGATCTTTTTGGCGAACAAGTGGTGTTATGTGGCGGTGTAACGGAGTTAATTCGTTCAGGTTATGACACTCTGGTTGATGCGGGTTATGATCCTAACTTGGCCTACTTCGAATGCTTACATGAACTTAAACTTATCGTTGACCTAATCTATGAAGGTGGAATTGGTAATATGAGATATTCCATCAGTACCACCGCCGCATATGGAGATGTGACAAGAGGCCCCCGCATTATTACGGATGAGACCCGTTCAGAAATGAAAAAAATTCTTAGCGAAATTCAGAGCGGTAGTTTTGCCAGAGAATTTATATTGGAAAATCAGGCTAACCGACCAATATTTAACGCCCTGCTTCGCAAAGGTAAAGAACACCGCGTTGAACAGGTAGGAGAAAAGTTACGCAAAATGATGCCTTTCGTTGGAAAGAAATTACAGTAGGAAAAAAATTTTATGCGGAGTCCCATAGCGAAAGAAGGCTTCATATTTATTGTTCCCTTGGCTTTTTTAGCGGCGATTTTTTATTCGCTGGGATTTATCTTGGTAGCTGGATTGTTTGAAGGTCTATTTTTATTTTGCGCTTGGTTTTTTCGAGATCCAGAACGCCGTATCCCAATAGAACCCAATGTAATTGTGTCGCCAGCAGACGGAAAAATCGTTGAAATTATTAAAGAGAGTGATCCCTTTTTACCAAACAAGAACTATACTCGGATTAGTATATTTTTGAACGTTTTTAATGTACACGTGAACCGCATGCCGATTGCCGGTAAAGTTGAAGCAACTCGATTCAATAAAGGTAAATTCCTGAATGCTGCGAATCATAAAGCATCGTTAGATAATGAGCAAACTGCGATTCTATTAAACAACGACTCTAAAAAAATATTGATTAAGCAAATAGCAGGTTTAATCGCAAGGCGTATTGTTTGTTACGCAAAAGAAGGCGACGAATATCAACTTGGGGAACGTTTTGGCTTGATCCGCTTTGGTTCAAGAACTGATATCTTTGTTCCTGAGGGCACAGAAATTAAAGTAAAAGAAGGTGAGAGTGTCCGTGGTGGCTGTTCAATCATCGGGTTTTTAAACTAAAATGATACAAAGAAAAGGAATACATATACTCCCTAGTTTATTTACTACGGGGAATGTGTTTTGTGGATTTTATGCATTCGTCGCTGTTTTGAACGAAAATTTTTATCATGCAGCCTGGGCGATTTCGGTGGGTATGATATTTGATATCTTGGATGGACGAATTGCAAGGTTGACAAAAACCACCAGTGCCTTTGGAATGCAATACGATTCTTTGGCTGATATCATTACTTTCGGTATGGCCCCGGCATTTCTTGCATATGCCTGGGTTCTAAAACCTTTTGGCCGGTTGGGTTGGATGGCAGCTTTTCTTTTCTTACTATGTGCGGCACTCCGCCTTGCGCGTTTTAACGTCACCAAACCCGATATTAGCAGTTCTCATTTTATTGGTTTACCAAGCCCAGCAGCGGCAATTGTGGTTAGCTCTATTGTTATTGCCTTTGAGGATTTGTTTGCCACAAGAATTAATCCTTTTATTATGGTTATGGTTATTTATGCATTAGCGTTCCTTATGGTGAGCAATATTAAGTACCCGGCCTTTAAAAAATTCAACTTTAATAAAAGAGTGGCATTTTCCAGATTTCTATTTATTATCTTGTTTATTTACGTTTTGGCAACCATTCCACGCGTGGCATTATTTTTACTAGGGGTCTCGTACACGGTGATTGGTCCGATAGGGTTATTAATTAAAAACAAAGGTTTGGTTTCAGAAGAAACCAAACCCTCTGAACCCAACCTTCAATAAATTTTAAAATGTCTTGGTTAGATAAAATAAAAGCCGGTATCGGCAAAAAAACTCTAAAAGATGATGATTTATGGGTTAATTGTAAAAAATGCAAAGAGCGGATATATGGAGCAGAACTAGAAAGCAACCTCAAGGTTTGCCCAAAATGCGGGTACCACTTCCGATTGGATGCTCGGCAACGAATCCATCTACTATGTGATCACGAGACGTTTATTGAGCATGATAATAATCTGACATCGCCTGATCCTCTTAAATTTAAAGATACAAAAAAATATAAAGATCGAATTCGAGCAACTATAAAGAAAAAATCAAGTAACGATGCAATTGTGACTGGATCTGGGGAGATGAATGGGATTTCCATTGAGTTAGCTGTCTTTGACTTTAATTTTATGGGTGGAAGTATGGGGTCAGTAGTCGGAGAAAAAATAACCCGTACCATAGAAAGAGCAATAGATAATAATGTACCTTTGATTATTGTGAGTTGTTCAGGGGGTGCACGCATGCAGGAAGGTATTTTTTCACTCATGCAAATGGCAAAAACTTCATCTGCACTACAAAAACTAGGCTTAAAAAAAATTCCTTATATATCGATTCTGACTGACCCCACTATGGGGGGTGTTTCTGCAAGTTTCTCTATGCTAGGAGATATAATTCTTGCCGAACCTGGAGCATTGATTGGATTTGCTGGGCCACGCGTCATAGAACAAACTATCAAACAAAAACTACCTGAGGGGTTTCAAAGATCGGAATTCCAATTAGAACATGGTCTAATTGATAACGTTATCGAAAGGAAGGATTTGAAATCGACATTATCCAGTCTTCTAAATATGCTACAAAATAAACCAAAAGAAATAACAGGACAAGTAGCAGAAAAAATCCCGAAACTCACTAATCCTCCTGAAGTCCTTGGAGCCTAAGTAGAATTTTAATGTTTATTAAGTTTCAAATTAACTTAAATAAGCATTATTTTTAGTTAACTTTTTAATCGTTATTTTTTACCATTTGGTGTCGAATTACCTCACCCTCCACCATAAATACTACATCTTCTGCAATGTTTGTCGATAAATCTGCG
>CAZMXD010000249.1:0-3121 GCA_964570185.1 uncultured Nitrospina sp.
GAAATTGCATAATAAAAATTCTAAAACTTTTTATAAATTTATTCATTTGCGTACACCTGTTATTCAATATTTTGAATAATTATAGGCTATGAAAAAACATAAGGTTTCCCAAGCTGTTTCCTCAAAAATAAAGCATCTTTTTTTACCTCATTATAGTTTAGTATAAATGTACTTAATACTGTTTAATAGTTATTGATTAATTAAATGTACGGCTTTAAGAAAAACCATAACTGCAACTATTATAACCGCACCAAAAATATGACTTTTAAAATGCGTTGTTTTTTCAGGACAAGTAAAATATTTAAGTATTTTCTAGTTCTTTTTCTTCTATTAACAAGTTGCAACAATATTAGCGAGGAGCCTTTAACCTTGCGCGTAGGTGCCGAACCTTCAGCGAAAATGCGAAATGATATGGGGATTGAGCACTTCAAAGCAGGAAGAAATTTTGATGCCCTTTTGCAGTTTAACCAAGCCAATCTGGCGGACCCAACATCAGGAGAAATTCATTTTAATCTTGCATTGGCATTGTGGAAAGAAAACAAAAAAAAAAGAGCTATCAAACATTTTAAGAAAGCACGCAAACTGTCAAAGGGCAACCCCTCGATCCTGGATTCATCTCTTATAAAGAAAATTTTGGAAAATAATTAAATATATTATTTAAAAATTTTCCAAAAATAAAGCTGCCCGCGTTTTATTTTTTATATACCTAGATTCTTTCAAACCCAACAAATGTTATAATGTTGCAGCGAACTTTACCAAAGGTGATTGATGATTATAGTCATGGCTCCGGGGGCCACCCCCGAACAAGTTGAGAAAGTTGAAAAAACAATTAAAGAACTTGGCTATACCCCGCACGAAATTGCCGGAGTTGAACGTAAGGTAATCGGTGCCGTTGGGGATGAGCGAGGTAAAGACAGATTGCAATCAATCGAAACCATGGGCGGAGTAGAAAGCGTCTTCCCCATTTTAAAACCCTATAAACTTGCCAGCCGCGAGGTAAAACCAGTCAATACCGTGATTCAAGCCGACGGTGTTTCTGTGGGAGGCAAAGAAATAGCCATCATTGCGGGTCCGTGTTCCGTAGAAAACAAAGACCAGATTTGCACAACAGCGAAAATGGTAAAGGATTCTGGCGCTAATTTTTTAAGAGGCGGTGCCTATAAACCCCGCACATCCCCCTATAGTTTCCAAGGAATGGAAGAAGACGGACTCAAATTGCTGGCCGAAGCCAAGGAAGCATCTGGGCTCCCTATCGTCACAGAAATCATGAATCCAAGGGAAATTGAACTGGTTATTCAGTATGCAGATGTACTTCAGGTCGGTGCCCGCAATATGCAGAATTTTTCGTTATTGAAAGAGCTTGGGAGAATAAACAAACCCATTCTTTTAAAAAGAGGCATGATGAATACCATAAAAGAATTTCTGATGTCGGCGGAGTATGTTTTATCGGAAGGCAATAGTAATGTAATTCTTTGTGAGAGAGGCATTCGCACTTTTGAAACAGCGACTCGAAATACTCTGGATATTAGCTGCATACCGGTTCTAAAAAAGGAAACACACCTACCTATTATTATTGACCCAAGTCATGCAACGGGACATTGGGAAATGGTTGAATCCATGTCTCGTGCTTCTATTGCCGCCGGGGCGGATGGATTGATTATTGAAGTTCATCCTAACCCTGAGAAAGCATTTTCGGATGGGCCACAATCCCTTAAGCCTTCCAAATTTTCTCAGCTCATGAAAAACCTACGACCCTTTGCAGAATTGATGGGCCGCAACCTATCGCATCCCATTAAAAAACAAGATCGCTAACTTCTTGAATTTCTATGCTTTTAGGTTTATTCTAGTTTTGGTTTTTCTTTATTTCTGAAGCGCAAATAATAATTTAAACGCTTCGAACTTCGCATAGAGCCTAGAATGAATGAACTCTATTTAGCCAATCGCAACCTTTCCGAAGCATATCGACAAAAACTTCAGGAAATTACCTCTTCACTCGATCCGTCTAATACTTTTTCTGACGAAGCCGACATAAACTCACAAAGATATTATTTAGATTTTAAA
Source organism: uncultured Nitrospina sp. (assembly GCA_964570185.1). GTDB lineage: Bacteria > Nitrospinota > Nitrospinia > Nitrospinales > VA-1 > UBA8687. The sequence continues at coordinate 2,062 of CAZMXD010000249.1, forward strand.
AATCGTGCTGTTGAGTTTGTTTGCAAAGAAACCGAACTTTTAAAAAAAGAATGTCTTAACTCTGACAACTCCCATCTTATCTTGCTAAAGCAAACGGCATTGGTGGATACGGTGGTTCAAGAAGCCTACGCTTCAGCGTTATGGTTATTCAACAAAAAGAATAACCAGGATTTAAATCCGGAAGAAGTGCCGCTAGCAATTTTAGCTCGAGGCGGATACGGGAGAGAGGAAATGTACTTTCGCTCCGACGCAGACATTCAAATCGTCTCACAATCTTCCCTGGAAGATCAAAAGAAAAAGTGGACGGAAGAAATTATTCGCCATTTTGAATATCTGTTTATCTTTCAAGATATTTTTTCCGCATCCAGTAATTCCTGTTACACCGAAATGGAAACGTTTGAAAAAGATTTGAGTGCGGAAAAAGTTGCGCAGTTTTTAGCACTTCTTGAACACCGTTTTGTAACAGGAAATATTTTCGCATATAAGGAGTTTAAAAGTTCAATTAAAACTGTCAAGCTTATGTATCAAGATGAGATCACCAAACACTGTTTAAACCATGGTGATTATTATGAAGTGCAGAATACGGTCTTCAAACAGGAACCCGATATAAAGGAGGAGCTCCGGAGGTTATACTGGGCCCTGGCATCCGTCCGCATTATCCAAAAAGTTGAGAAGACTAATCAATTTGAGTTGTTAATTGACCTCTATTCTAAAAATTTAATCAGCCCACTTGCATTTAAAAGCATGCAAAAGGGTTTTAACTTTTTATCCAAAGTTCGGTTAATGTTGCACATGATACAAAAAGGGGCTCATCGGGATGTAATGAGCTATGAAGTCAGAGAAAAAGTAGCAAAGTCGATGGGTTATGAAGTGAGCGAATTTTTCCATGAATATTTTTTTGAGGCAGTATACCCCCTTAAGCGTTTTAGTCGTAATCTTTATTGGGACAGCATGGCCGCAAATACAAAAAAACAAAAAAGCTTGTCAGAATATTTTTCACTAAACACACAAAATCAAATATTTTTTGAAAAAGAACCTGAGGTTTTATTTGCTAATAATC
>CAZMXD010000250.1:0-3089 GCA_964570185.1 uncultured Nitrospina sp.
GCAAGCGCTAGATCCCAATCTGGTGTAAATGTAGATTATCAGTTCGGCTCTTCTCAGAGTGAGCAATCCTGGAAGCAGTGGAGAACCCCAGAAGACGTAGGTGTTGTAGTGGGTTTGGTACCGGGTGACTGTCGTGGAGATAACTCCGACGATAGCTATCGAAAACAAATGCAGGCCCCGCGCATAGATCCTTTTGGGAACCCTTACATGAAAGAAAATCTGGTTTCTCAAACGGATTGTGACAAAAACCATGCAACAATGAATACAACCTTAAAATAGTTTAGATTTATAGGTTGTCTTTAAAATAGTTAAAAGCCGGTAGAGCAAACTGTTCTATCGGCTTTTTGTTTGTCTCCCTCTTTGAGAACTTCCTTAATACTCTATTTCTGTGGAAAAAAAACCTGTTATAATCCCAATGCAATTTAACTAATACTATTGGGGTCCACCATGTCTAGATTTAATGACAATGGCAATGATACAATTACCGATTCTGAAACCGATTTAACCTGGTTTAAAAAAGATTCGCGTCAGATGACGGGCAAATGGCTGCATTTGGAAAAAGCCATGAAGTTTGTAGAAGAACAAAATGCTGCAAATTTTGGAGGATTCAATGACTGGCGAATTCCCAAGCTGGAAGATGTGAAAACAATTTTTGACAAAAGTTTCAGCCAGCGAGATTTTGGAAACAACGAAATACATATACCCGCTGAGTTTGAGCCTAAAGGAGCAGACTGCACCTGGACTGATACCATCAACGGAGACAGAGCTATGATGTTCAGTCTGGTTAAGGGCCGCTCAAGTTGGATTAACAAGTTTGGGGAAGGTCCTTTTGCTGTGAGGTTGGTAAGAGGTGCCTACAAAAAGAGTGAAGATTAGCTCAGCTTCTTGAATCTACAAATATCCATAAGGCGGTAATCACCAACAGCACAGAAAATATTCTCTTAAAGTTCTGTTCGGAAATATGCTGTAAAATCTCTGGACCAATTTGCGCACCAAGAATTCCCCCCAACCCCAAAACTAAACCCGTTTTAAGGTCTACATTCCCAAGATTCCCAAGTCGGTAGTGTGCAATAATAGAAGATATTGCCACAATCAATATAAAGACAAACGAGGTACCTACTGCTATTTTTGCCTCTCTCCCCAGAAAGATTAAAAGAGGTACGACCATAAAGCCGCCACCCAAACCAGTTGCGGAAGACAGTATTCCTATAGTTATCCCAATCAATGCAAAAGTGATCAAACCTTGCCTCCTTTCTCGACCCATTTTTCTTCAAGTGTATCCACCACCGCCGCACCTACCGAATCGCCCCAGACGTTAAGCGTAGTCCTGCAACGGTCCAAAAACCAATCTATGGAAAGTAACATCCCAATTCCTTCCAACGGTAATCCAACAGCTTGTAAAACCATTACCATAGTCACCAGTCCTGCCTCAGGAATTCCAGCGGCACCAATCCCCGCCAGGGTTGCGGTAATCAGAACAATCATTTGCTCAGCAAAACCCATCTCAATGCCCATCATTTGCGCAATAAACATGACCGCCACTGCTTCATAGAGTGCGGTACCATTCATATTTACTGTTGCCCCCAAGGGTAATACGAAAAGAGACGCCTTTCGACTCACCTGATTATTTTCTTCGGCACATTCAATTGTCACAGGTAAAGTCGCAGAACTGCTCGCTGTTGAAAAAGATGTGGTCAAGGCCGGTGTTAAGTTTTTAAAATAAACAAAAGGGTTTCTGCCAGTCACAAAATATAAAATAACGGGCAAAACTAAAATTCCATGTATTAAAAGCGCAATAATAACGGTCCAAGCGTATTTCCCGATTTTTGCTAACTCATTTAGGAATAGATCTCCGCCTCCAGCCGCCCCTAACTTTGAAGCTATTAATGCGAATACTCCAATGGGTGCAAAATACATGATTAGATGAACAATTTTCATAATTGCAGTGTTGACTGTATCGAAAAACGCTATCGCCTGTTTTCCCCGTTCTCCCAAAGTGGTTAAAACAGCACCAAACACCAGGGAAAATAAGATAAGAGGAAGAATTTCCATGTTAGCCATGGAATGAATCAAGTTTGGAGAAACAAAACTCTTTAAAATATCTGTAATGCCTATGGCTTTTTTATCCGCAACGTATTCTGGAATTTTGTTTTTTATTATTTCTACCGTCGCCCCTGGCTCCAAAAGGTTGACCATCACCAACCCAATGCCCACCGCGATACCCGTGGTAGCCATAAAAAATGTAAGTGTGATTAATCCCGTTTTCCCTACTTTTCTGATATCCCCTAAACCGGAAATACCTACTATCATCGAAGAAATGATCAATGGGACCACCAGCATTTTTAAAGAATCTAAAAACATTTCGCCTAACCAGCCAACGGACTCCATATTTTTGCCAAAAACCCAACCACAAAATATTCCTAAAAGGATTCCGGTTATCATCAAGTAAAGCAGTAGGTTGTTTTTCATTAAAGCTGTCCTTTAAAACAAAATCTCAGAATTGTATAAACACAGTTTATAATACACTAAACGAACACTTTGCAATTGTTACGAAATAAGAAGATTACCTTTATTGGAGGAACAAAATGGCAGAAACGGTCACGGTCACGTATCAAGGGAAAGCATTTGAACTCCCGCTCCTGGAAGGCTCTGCAGGAGAAAAAGCCATAGATATTACCGCATTGAGAAAAACGACCGGGTTAATTACATTTGACCCAGGGTTTATGAGTACCGGGTCCTGTAAAAGCAAAATCACTTATCTCGATGGTGAAAAGGGAATTTTGCTTTATCGAGGTTACCCCATTGAGCAAATAGCGGAAAAAAGTTCCTTCATAGAAACATCCTACTTATTGATCTACGGTGAACTGCCTACTAAAGAACAATTGAATGAATTCAATTATCATGTCGTTCACCATTCTATGGTCCACGAAGCAATTAAAAATCTATACGACGGATTCCCAAACAATCCCCACCCCATGGCAGTATGCAGCGCAGTAGTCGGTTCGTTGGCAACATTTTATCAAAATGAACTCAGCGTGAGAAATGACAGGGAAATAGAAATAGCAATTCATCGATTAATAGCAAAGCTA
>CAZMXD010000251.1:0-3081 GCA_964570185.1 uncultured Nitrospina sp.
AGAATTCGAAAGCCATTTTCAATCATCTCTTCATCGGCACCACCCCCAACATCCAGAAAGTTAGCTGGTTCACCACCGGATAATTTAATGATATCCATTGTGCTCATTGCTAGTCCGGCACCATTGACCATACAACCAATGTTACCGTCCAATTTAATATAGTTGAGGTGAAACTTGCTGGCTTCCACTTCTGTGGGGTCTTCTTCATCGGTGTCACGATAGGTTTGTGTGTCTTTATGTCGATACATCGCATTATCATCAATATCTACCTTTGCATCGAGTGCCAATACGCGATCATCTGAAGTAATGACCAGGGGATTAATTTCCAGCATCGAGCAATCTTCTTTTGTAAATGCGTCGTAGAGATTAATAATGAAGGAAATAATGGTTTTTACTGCCGCGCCCTCTAAATTCAATGCGAAGGCAATTTTTCTTGCTAGATAGGGTTGAACTCCGATTATTGGGTCGACTGTTTCTTTAATAATTTTTTCAGGAGTTTCTGCCGCTACTTCCTCGATTTCCATTCCGCCAGCCTCTGAAGCCATGATTAGAACCTGACTGGTTTCGCGGTCAACCAGCATACCCATATAGAGTTCCTTGGAAATGGACATGCCTTCTTCTATTAGAACTTTTTTCACCAGTCGACCTTCGGGGCCTGTCTGTGGTGTAACCAAAGTCATACCAATGATATCTCCTGCGTATTTTTCAGCTTCCGCAGGGCTTTTGGCCAATTTAACACCACCGCCTTTACCCCTGCCACCCGCATGAATTTGCGCTTTCACTACGACTACATCCGTACCCACTTTTTTAGCGGCCTGCGCGGCTTCAGACTCGGAAGAAATCAAAACTCCATTGGGTACGGGCACATTGTATTTTCTTAAAATTTCTTTGGCTTGATATTCGTGAATCTTCATGAATTTTTATTAAATTATTGGGAGGAAAAGAGACAAGGTTTTTATCACAGTAAAAGGGAATATGTCAAAAGAAACTTCTAAAGCTAGAAAATCACGGAGAGGCGAAAACTATTGATGAAATCGAGAATACTTTAACACTTTGAGGCTATGTTTTTAGGTTGCTTGGTTTTACCTTGGCTTGTATTGGTGGATGCTTCATAAACTTTTACCCACCCTTCTAAAAGATGGTTCAAGGTGTTTAACACAGCTTGCAAAGGTTTTTGATCAGATTTAATATTGGCAAGAGTCAATTGACTTAGCGCGAACTGATAAAGGGATTCTAGACGAGGTGCGACATCGCCACCTTTTTTAAAATCCAAGGCTAGTGAAAGCTCGTTTATAATATCATGAGCTTTTTGAATGTATTTTCCCTGGTTGGAAACATCACCTTTTGCAATGCTTTCTGAGGCCATCGTGGTGAACTTTATAGCGCCTTCATACATCATTAAAATTAGACGGCCTTGATTAGAGGTCGAGATTTGGTTTCTGCGGTACTGATCGTGATATTTAAATGGAACCATTTCTATTTTCCTTTTATTTGCTACCTGAGAATAAAGCTTGTATTCCTTTAATTGAACTATCAAAGGCATCACGCTGTGAGTTCAATCTTCCTAACACAACCTCAAGATTGGTAAAACGGTCACGCAAATTCGATTCAAACAATACAAGTCTTTCTTCTAAATCGTTAATGGTTTGATCAAATTCGGCGAGGGATTCTTTCGAACTGTCTATCTCGGCTTCAAGAGGTCCTTGTAGCGATGCATCAGTCAATTTGGCTATAACACGATTTGTTATTTGCGCCACGCCTATTGAGAGAGTGAGTGCTCCATAATTTCCGTCTGACAGATTGCCTATGCGAAAATTTAACCCTTCGGCCGTAGTTCCAGCGGCTCCAGCATAAAAATTACCATTGCCCACGGCGTCTGTAAAAGTCGTCGTTCCTGAAGCGGCCAATTGAGGCACGCCATTTGATACGCGAACGTCATAGGTTCCAGGCTCTGTTTTTGAAGTAAACCCAACAAATGTTACAGCTTGGTTGGTGGCGGTCCCTGCGCTTGAGAACAATTGAGTGACGTTATCTATGTTACTGGCTATGGCAGTGCTCAGGTCTCCGTCATTAATAGTGAGCGTTCCATCCGATTGAGTGCGTATGCCAATTTGTGATAAATAATCGAAATTTCCACTTATACCAATTACTTTGTCAGTGATTATTTCTCGTAATTTTTGCTGTAAATTTTGCACGGTAAAATTTGCAAATAAAACTCCCGTTTCGCCGGTAGATTCTGTTAAAGCTAATTCTTTATTCAGATGCTGCATGATTTCATTAAATCCATCCACATAGTTTTGGATTTTTTCTTTAATAGCATCTTCATCTGCGCTTAATGTGATGATACCCGAGCCCGCTGACTCTAGTTGGAGGGTTGCGCCAGAAATTACGTCCGTCACGGTGTTGTTGGCTTTTGTTACCGCCACGCCATCAAGTATAAAGCTTGCGTTTTGAGCAGTTTGTGCTTCGGTAAATGTCATAGCGTGTTGTTGCCCTGCTCCAAATAATTGTGAGCTTAAGGAAACGGAGATTGCGTTATCCACTCCAGTCTTTGTTGCGGATATGACTAGCTTAACAGGGTCGGTCGCACTTCCGTCATTGAGAAAGTTGGCCTGAATGTTGGCGCCAGAATTGTTAATGGCAAGTCTAATTCCCTCCAAAGTATTATTACTGTTATCAATAGTAATCTGGGTAACGCTGCTTCCAACCGTTAATTTAAGAACGCCTGTTTCAACATTAGTGGATGTGCTCTCAAAACCGTTAGAAAGAAGTTTGGTTTCCCGAGCCAGATTGTTGACGACTAAAGAAAATGTTCCAGATGAAGCCGCGCTGGTAGTTGCGAGTGTGGCGACTTTATTTGTGTCCGTAGAACTGTTGTTGGAAAATGTTCCGTTTGTTGAAAGAAAACGTGATTCGGTGTTTAGGGTATTGACTACGCTTTTGAAGCTTTGCAGACGATTTTTGAGGTCTTGAAAGCTGAGTAATTTGGCTTCTTCTAAAGCTCTTTTGGCTTGAACGATAGTAATGGGCTGACTTTGAAGGGTGATAAGGTTATCAATAATTCCACCTGTATCCAAGTTG
>CAZMXD010000252.1:0-3065 GCA_964570185.1 uncultured Nitrospina sp.
TTGGGAATGTACTGGCCCGATAATTTTTCCTATGTCTGCTTCGGAAGTGGCCTGCCCCATAATGGTTTGCAGATTACCCTCGGGCATCCACCCTAGGTCACCGGCATTTTCTTTTGACGGGCAGGTGCTGTAGCGGGTTACCACTTCCTCAAAGGCTGCCCCGCCATCCAATAATTTTTTTGCCGCAACGACATCTTCCATGGAATGGGTGAAAATCTGGCTCGCTCGAACCTGAATCATATATTTTATCTCCGATAGATATGACTTAAAGAAACTCATGATAGTATTCTTACCTTTTATTGTCAAAAGCCAGTTTAAAGAATCAAATTTATTTTTTAATACCGATTAACCTATTTATAGGTGTTGCTAAAGGTGTTGCCAAACTGGACTTCTAAGAAGGCAATACAATATCCGGCTTGGAAAAACCATTGATGTTTCAGCTCTTGAAGTGTATTTTTTAAAGGTTAACCTTTGCGGCAGAAAGGCCAATAATTGGAAGGGCAATAGAAAAATTACCTAATTTTTCCAGGGTATCGCTGTGAAACCCTTAGAAGAAAACTATATCCATACCCCTGCAAACTTTGAAGACACAAAAGAGGATGTATTATTAAAGATGGGAGCCAAATTCGGTAAAAGTAATAGTGAATTAATGGCAAACATTTTCGACCTCGAACCTTCTACTAATAGAGGAGCTGTCAGAAGTCTATTCCTATAAAGCCTATCATCTTCGCTCCATTCTTGCACTAAAGCCTACTGGATTTTTATAGACATTTTTTTGATCCCTCAACAGGACTTACATTCTGGTTGGGAGCCAATCCTGTCCAGATGCCGATTTTTTTACTATCCAGGTAATTTTAAAGTAGAATTTGAGCGGAATATTTTTATAAATAGGAGTAATACTTTATGGAAAATTTCTCAAAAGCCAAAAATGGAACTCTCTCATAAAAAACCTTGGCATGAAATTGGTGTAGAGGTAGATGCAAAATTGTCCAGTCGCGAAATGCTGTATAAGGCCGGACTGGACTGGGAGGTTTCCAAAATTCCCTCCCAGCGACCCAAGTCTTACGCCAACCAGGAGACAATAAGATTTTTCAAAGGCTTTTTTGAAGCGGGGGAGGCGGACATCGAGGCTATCGGCAGTCTCGATGCTACGCGAATTCTCTGGGGTTTAGCCCGATTACATGCAGATTTTGTATTAAAGGGCGGGGATGAAGTGCAGGGCTACATTTTACTTGCCTCTCGTAATGAAAGTAGGGAAAAAATAGAAATTCAGTTCATCACCCTAAGAACAAGCTGTTATAACATGCTACAGGTTGCTTCAAAGGCAAGACCTCATGTGAAAAATGATTTCAGGAGAACATTTAAACCTACCTTTCCCTTTATGAACCAGAAAGCGCAAAAGCTAGATGATGAGAAGAAACAAAAGGCGAAAACCATCAGCATTGAGGGGCGAGAAGCGATTTCTGCCTTTGGGAAATTTGCTAGAAGTTTGACAGATAAAAAGGTGGATGAATCAGCGGCTAGAAAATATTTGTTAGAAGTGTTTCAGCCGGAAACGAACAAAAGTCTCACCCCTGCTGAAGAGAAAGGTTTGCGGGAGCATGCTGAGAGCAAGGCGAATTTGGCGTTTATAGCCTTTTGCCAGGCCCCTGGACAGGAAAGCGAATCGGCAAGTGGGACTGCCTGGGGTTTACTGAATGCGGTCACTTATACGATTGATCATCAACTGGGAAAAAATCGCGATTCCCGCCTGCGGCAGGCATGGTTTGGAACAAATGCCAGGGTCAAAAACCGGGCCTTTGATCTCGCGTTGTCACTGTAGGGCTATTTTTCTCCAATAAAATTTCAGGTAATACTATCATGATTAAAGAAATCCTTCCGGGTATCTATAACTGGAGTGAGTACTCTGAAGAAAAAAAACTAAATTTTAATGGTTATTTATTAATAAATAGTGGGGAGTCTGTAATTGTCGATCCCCCCTCGTTAAGCGTTGAGGATGAGGTGAAATTGACAAGGCTTATAGGAGATTATTCGTCTTCTTCCTTAAAAGGTATATTGCTGACTAATGTTCACCATGAAAGAGCTAGTAATTCATTGAAGAGCCAGTTTTCAGTCCCGGTCTGGGTGAATGAACTGGATTCGGCACTCTTAGAATTGCCGGCCGATAATACCTTCTGTGGCGGAGATACTTTGTTTGGTGGTGTGGAGGCAATTCAACTTGAAAATCAGAAGTCTCCCGGAGAGACAGCATTTTATATCAAAGACCGGAAAATCATGCTTCTCGGTGATGCTTTGATTGGGACAGTTCCGGGTCAGGTTAACATGTTGCCGCCAGATAAGTTTAAAGATCCTGCCGAGGCAAAGTTAGGCTTAAAAAAACTTTTAAACTTTGAGTTTGAAACTTTATTGTTGGGAGATGGGGCATCCATTTTGACGGAGGCAAAGGGTGCTGTGGCAACTTTCTTGAGTTAATCCTTAAATCCGATCTAATTTAATTAGGTTTCGGAGCAATCTATGGACAGCAAAGAAGAAGTGAAAACTGAATACCATGTTAATGGAAACAAAATGAGTGAAGAACATTATAAAAATGGAGTAAGAAATGGTGCTTCTACTCGTTGGTATGATAATGGAAATAAAGAGAGTGAATATCACTACAAAGATGGAGAGCAACATGGTCTTTCCACCCATTGGTATTCCAATGGATTAAAAGAGAGTGAGCGTGAACACAGATATGGAGATCCATTTGGTACTTGGAAAGAATGGCATGAGGATGGATCTAGGAAGTATGAAGAGCATTATAAAGGTGGAAAACGCAATGGTATTGCCAGAGGATGGTATGACAATAGTAAAAATGGGGAAAAAAACTATAAAGATATATATAAGGATGGGGAGCTAATCAAGACAGTTTATTATGATCCTCCTCCTGCATATTGGAATCAAAACTTAAGCTAAAAAATCTCAAAGTTGGGAATTGAATTGTGAAAAAAATATAAGCCCCCGTAGCTCAGCAGGATAGAGCAACGGATTCCTAATCCGTAGGTCAGGCGTTCGAATCGCCTCGGGGG
>CAZMXD010000253.1:0-3057 GCA_964570185.1 uncultured Nitrospina sp.
ACTAAAACTAAAAGATACAAATATCCATAAAGTTCTTGAAGAAATTTTGATATTGGAAAAGGAAACATTTGTCCGAAAAAATGGTCGATTTCAACAAATATATGATCCGAGTTTACCACTCATTCAAGCTGATGAAGACCAGCTAAAGCAGGTGTTTCTAAACTTAATCAAAAACGCCATAGAAGCATCGAGAGATGGCGGCACATTACAAATTGTTACCCGACTGAGTTCGGGTTTCGCCATAAAAACTCCTATAGGCAGTATACCCAGGCAAAACATAGCCATAGAAATCATAGATTCTGGAAAAGGCATGGACGAAGAAACGCAGAAAAAATTGTTCACACCGTTCCATACAACCAAAAACAGGGGAAGCGGATTAGGATTACCAATCTCTTTAAAAATTGTGGAAAATCATCATGGAAAAATTAAAATTACTTCTGAAAAAGGATTAGGAACCACCGTACAAGTGTTTCTACCTATTCGTCAGAGATGATAAAATAACCAAATGAACCCAAAACAAAAAAAAATTCTCATTGTCGATGATGAAGAAAATATTCTCTGGGTCTTGAAAAAAGGTCTGGAAAAAAATAACTTCCTTGTAGACACTGCAACTAGCGGCGAAAAAGCGCTCGACCAGCTCAGGAAAAACGAATACCTTCTGATGTTTTCAGATATTTTCATGGAAGGTCTTAGCGGCCTTGAATTGATGGAACAATCCCGACAAATTTGCCCAGACCTAAAAATAGTGATAATGACAGCTCAGGACTCTATGAACAATACCATTGAAGCTATGCGTTTGGGAGCCTATGATTACCTTTCAAAACCTTTTGACTTAGACGATGTATACAAATTAGTAGAAAAGGCCGCAACCGCACAATCTTTTTCTTTCCCTCAAGAGATGGACGAAGTGCAAAATCCCACCATTCAAGCTGGAGATAATGAAGGCCTCATCATTGGAAAAAGTAAAAGCATGCAAGAAATATTCAAGACCATCGGCAAATCAGCGGATTCTGATTTATCCATTCTCATAACAGGCGAAAGTGGAACTGGAAAAGAAATGATCGCCAGTACTCTGCACCGCTATTCACAAAGAAAAGACAAACCGTTTATCTGCATCAATTGCGCTGCGATTGCCAGAGAACTACTTGAGTCAGAATTATTTGGCCACGAACGCGGGGCTTTTACCGGGGCAGTTGAGACAAAAACGGGAAAGTTTCAACAAGCTGATGGAGGCACTTTGTTTCTAGATGAAATTGGTGATATGGAATTACCCTTGCAAGCAAAAATTCTTCGCGTTTTACAAAATAATGAATACTATAGAGTCGGCGGCAAACAACCCCTTTGCGCAAATGTACGCATCATAACTGCTACCAATCAAAACCTTCTAAATATGATCAAACTGAAAAGTTTTCGAGAAGATTTATACCATCGGCTCAATGTTATTCACATCGATATGCCACCATTAAGAGAAAGGATTGAAGACGTTCCTTTGCTGGCCCGACATTTTATTCGCCGATATACAAAAACCTTAGCTCGCGGCCCAGTATACCTTTCTCCCGATACTGAAATAATTTTGAGCAACTACCACTGGCAAGGCAATATTCGGGAATTGGAAAACGTTATCAAGCGAGCGGTTATGCTAGCTCTTTCCGGCCCAATCCTACCAGAACATCTTCCTTCTCACCTGCAGGAAAAAGGATATTCTCCGAGTCAATGGGATGACAGGCTAAATCAACTCATTCAGGACTTTTTGCAAAACGAAAATCTTAAAAAAGAGGGAATAATATATGAAACTCTCATTCAAAAACTAGAGAAGCATCTTTTTGAAATCATTCTCGGAAAATATTCTGGAAAACAAGTAGCTGCCGCTAAGGCTCTAGGCATCAATCGTAACACTTTAAAAAGAAAAATAGATGCCATGAACATAGAAATAAAAAAAGGTCGTATTCAATAAACCTGTGCAAAGTCAACGAATCCTTTCCATTAAAAGCCCCCTGGGCGCTCCAGTTGAGATTCTTAAACATATTTTTTCTGGAAAATCTGATAAGCCCAGAGTTTCTTTTGTCGCTGGACTTCATGGTGACGAATTGGAAGGACTTTATATTTGCCATAAATTAATACGTTACTTGATGGAACTGGAAATTTCAAAACCAGAAGCCATTCAGGGGAAAATAAATATTTATCCAGCGGTTAATCCGCAGGCCCTAGAAAATGCAACCCGGCTTTGGCCTTTCTTCTGTATAGATGTCAACCGTACATTTGGTTCAAGTCAAACCAATTCGATTGCAGAGAAAACATCACAAATTCTTTTTCAGGATTTGAAATCTTCGTCAGATATTGTAATCGATTTTCATTCCAGCAATTTACAGTTAATGGAATTACCTCAAATACGCATTATTAAAAAATTTGAAAAAAAACTTCTTCCTTTGGCAAAAAAATGTAATGTGGATCTGATATGGGTTCATCCCAATGCAGAAATTTTCACATCAACTTTGGGATTCAACTTAAACAAGGCTAAAACTCCGACATTGGTTATCGAAACAGGAACCTGCCTTCGCATTCATCCAAGCAGAAACGACCAAATTTTCGATGGAATGCTCAATCTGCTTCACCAAACTGGAACTCTCAATATCACTCATCCTAAGGCTAAAACACCTAAATTGGTCCAACCTGATGAGGTTGTTATGATTCAAGCCCATCATTCCGGACTATTTATTAAACAGGCTGATGCAGGAAAAGTCCTGGAGGAAGGCGAAATGCTTGGTAAGTTAATTGACCCGTTGAACGGGACCGTCCTCGAAGAAATTTTTGTGCCCTGCTCTGGCTTACTTTTTACAATCCGAGAACATCCTCTAGCACATAAAGGTTCTACGTTGGCACGTATTGCCAAAACCATAGAAAAAAAATGAAAGAAAAAATACTCGCCTTACCTAGTGTCTTTGGAGGTAATCTAGAAATTTATAAAAATATTTGGGGGAAATCCACCGAACCTTTATCTATCGTGAGCGGATTACAAGGCGATCATCTCAATGGGTTATTTTTAAATTCTCGTCTCAC
>CAZMXD010000254.1:0-3045 GCA_964570185.1 uncultured Nitrospina sp.
TGTGTCGGCGAGAAGGGATAAAACTGTATTTAAAAGGTTCCCGTTGCGAGACGGTAAAATGTGCTATTGAAAAAAGAGCATATCCTCCAGGACAGCATGGTCAGGGGCGCACTAAATTCTCAGAGTACGGAGTTCAGCTTCGTGAAAAGCAGAAAGTTAAACGAATTTATGGGGTTTTAGAAAAACCATTTAGAAATTATTTTTTTGCGGCAGATAAGAAAAAAGGTGTAACGGGTGAAAATCTGTTGCAAAACCTAGAGTTGAGATTTGACAATGTGATATATCGTATGGGCCTTGCTCCATCAAGAAATGCGGCCCGCCAGTTGGTGCGACATAAACATTTCACTGTCAATGGAAAAAAAATGGATGTGCCATCTTATATTCTTAAGCAGGGAGATACTATTGCTCCTAATCCGAATAAAAGTAAGAAGAAGCCTGTAAACGAAGCCATAGCAAATATTAAAGATCAATCTTTGCCAGAGTGGCTATCGTTTGACGCAGATAGTAAGCAGGGAATTGTTCAAGGTATGCCAACAAGAGAGGATGTCAAGTTGCCGATTGAAGAACAATTAATCGTTGAACTCTATTCCAGATAGTAGTAATTCACTAATTAATTAACAATTGATAAGACCCGAATTTTTGGGGTCGGAGGCTATATGTTTACAGCCCAGGGCATAGTCAAACCAAAGCGACTAGAATTTGATAAGAAAAACAGGTCTGAATATTATGGAAAGCTAAGTGCGGGTCCTTTTGAGCGCGGATTCGGAGTAACGATAGGAAATTCATTGCGAAGAATGCTTCTGTCCTCCATCGAGGGTGCTGCCGTTATTGCTGTTAAGTTTGAAGGGATATTCCACGAGTTTTCCTCTATACCTGGAGTAGTGGAGGATGTGACAGAAATCATTCTCAACATTAAACAGCTAAACTTAAAATTGACTGGTGAGGCAGATTCAAAACGCATCTATATTAAGGCTTCAGCTGCTGGCACGGTTTGTGCTAAAGATATTGTCGCCGACCCAGATGTAGAAATTTTAAACGCAGATCATATTCTATTCACCATTGATCAAAGTACAAATGTTGAAATAGAAATGATTGTCAGAAAAGGTAGAGGTTATGTGCCAGCTGATAAGCATTTAATCGAAAATGAGTCTGTTCAAATGATCCCGATAGACTCTAGTTTTTCTCCTATCGAAAAGATTTCATACCATGTTGAAAATACGCGTGTGGGGCAGTCTAGTGACTATGATTCTCTAGTTATGGAACTTTGGACTAATGGGGGGATTACGCCAGAAGACGCAGTGGCCCATGCAGCAAAAATAGTTAAAGACCACATGCAGATTTTCATCAATTTTGATGAAGAACCAGAACCAGTAATGCCGCAAGTAGATGAGAAAAAACAAAAAATGCTTGGTAATATGGCAAAATGTGTTGAAGAATTGGAGCTCTCTGTTCGTTCCTACAATTGTTTGAAGAATGCTAATATCCAAACTATTGCTGAGTTGGTTACCAAAACAGATGGAGAAATGCTTAAGACAAGAAACTTTGGTAGAAAATCATTGAATGAGATCAAAGAAATTCTCGAAGATATGGGTCTGCATCTTGGAATGAAAGTAGAAGAAGAAGATTTAAAGCAAATAAGTCAGGCTCAGAAGAAAAAGGAAACTGGCGGGGAACCCGAACAAGAATAAGATTTTTAAGGAGCAATATTAGTAATGCGGCATTTGAAAGCAGGTAGAAAATTTGGGCGGACCTCAGCTCATAGAAAAGCGCTTTTTCGCAATCTCGTTGGGGCTTTGATACAAAGAGAACGAATCAGCACCACACTCGCTAAAGCTAAAGAATTACGTGGAAAAGTGGAAAAAACGATAACCTTGGGTAAGAAAGGTACTCTTCACGCTAGACGGCAGGCATTCAAACTGGCTCCTCAAAAAGATACCATTAGAAAAGTATTTGGATCTCTGGCAGAGCGTTATGCTAACCGACTGGGAGGTTATACTCGAATTATTAAGATTGGTCCTCGCCGAGGTGATAATGCACCCATGGCATACATTGAATTGGTAGATCGAGAAGGTGAAGCACTTGCTCCGCAAAAGGGTAAGGACGCAGTAAAAAAAGAAGCTCCTAAAAAAACCACAGCTAAAAAAGAAACTAAGCCAAAAGCGACAGAAAAAAAAGAAGCTAAAGAAGATACTGAAAAAGCTACTAAAAAGAAAGCCGAACCGAAAAAAAAGCCCGCTGCCAAGAAAAAGTAGGATAAATAGGCACCTCCTTTATTTGCTCCTAAAGGCAGTTTGGTCCCACCCCTGTGGGCCCATGCTTGAACCTGAAATTGGTGTTTTCCTTAATATAAATCAATAAATCATCATAGCTCTTAAAGTGTTCTGTAAAACCATAATCGTCACCCGTGTATTCACAGGAATCCGTGCTGTGCTCGCGGCACATATAGGGCCGGTGTTCATAAATAGCACATTTATTGTCGGGCATTAAAAAATTACAACGGTTATGAATCATGATGAACCAGTCCTGCCTGTAGATATAAATCGACGTGTTTTCGTGGGCAATTTTCCAGAGCAGGCTTTCGTAGTCACGGCGGTCTTCGGGTTCATCTATACCAAAGGCGAAATAATTGCAACAATAAGCGGGGAGGCATTTTTCACATTGGTGGGTGTCATCTCTTTTACTATTTGTGTTAGACATGAAACAATCCTTACTGGTTCAGGGAATAATTAATGTGATTCACAGGGGGTTATTTTGCCTGCCAAAATTTTAGGAGTCAACCCCTCTCGCGAGGCAAGTACAAAAGAAGCAAAAACTTAGCGAAGCATATTATGGAAACATAAAAACCAAGGTAAATTATAACAAATTCAATTTTAAGTTATGAGAAAGGGCTTGACAAATGGTAAATAAATTACTACAGTATGTATGCTCTGAAAGCTCCCAAACATAATCCCATAAAAATCCAATCACATATCGGTTTATTTTTTCCGCGCTTTCGCCGTTAATTATTTTAAGGAACTAACTTCAATTAATTAAAAGCTACCAGAA
>CAZMXD010000255.1:0-3034 GCA_964570185.1 uncultured Nitrospina sp.
CCGTTTCACCGTATGGGATGCGTGACGCAAGGCAGGCCATAGCGGGTTTGTCCCATATTGAAAGTCTTATTTGACGAGCTAGATCGCGAACATCCTGTTTATTGAATCCTGCCTCAACCAATGGGCTCCGCACCGCATTTTCGCGCGCCGCATCAATTCCCGGTCGGTAATCGCCCAAGTCGTCTGTATTAATTCCATTTAAAATATAGTAAATGTTTTTTTCAAAGGCCGTCTTTTTTAGACAAGAATATAATTCGGTTTTACAGTGGTAACAACGATTAGCAGGGTTCGCCTGATAATTCGGATTACTCATCTCCTTGGTATGAATAAAAAGGTGTTCTGCGCCAATCTCCTGAGATAATTTTTGGCAGGCGTTTACCTCCCGTTCGGGGAGACTATCTGAATGAGCTGTGACCGCGAGAACGTTAGGGCCCAAAACATCGTAAGCGACGGCGAGGACAAGTGTGCTATCTACTCCACCGGAAAAGGCAACTAAAACGCGATCCATTTTCTGAATCAGCAATTTTAAATTTTTTGTTTTTTCATTTAAAGACATAATGACTATCAAAAAATCTATTAAGTAGAGAGTAGCACAAAGAGAAGATTAAAAAAATCTGTTAAAAGGAGAGATACCCCAGCCAATGAATCCGAGGGGTAAATAAAGTTGAGAAAAAAGGGGCATGAGAGAAATTTTGAGCTAATTAGAGATGAATATCAGCTTAAATCAGCTTTCAGTTTGAGTTCTTTTAGCTGTTTTTTGTCCACATCTGAAGGCGCCTGGGTCATCATGCAAGTGGCTTTTTGGGTTTTTGGGAAGGCGATCACATCGCGAATCGATTCTGCGCCTGTCAATAGCATAGCAATTCGATCAAGCCCCATAGCAATGCCACAATGCGGGGGAGCACCGTATTGTAAGGCATCCAGTAGAAACCCAAACTTTGCTTCTGCCTCTTCTTTATCAATGCCGAGGAGTTTGAACATTTTTTCCTGCACTTCCTTTTGGTGGATACGAATACTACCGCCACCGATCTCGTTACCGTTTAAAACTAAATCGTAGGCTCGGGCCTTAATGGACCTTGGGTCCGATTCAAACTTGTCTAAGTCTTCTTTGCGAGGAGCCGTAAATGGATGGTGCATTGCATTATGTCTTTTTTCTATTTCGTCATATTCTACCAGCGGGAATTCGGTAACCCAGATGAAGGCGTTCTTCGATTCATCGACAAGGTGTAATAGCTTTGCGATAGCTAAGCGCAAATGAGCCAATGCATCAGCGACAATTTTGGGTGTGTCGGCGATAAATACGACGGTGTCACCTGGTTTGCTTTCTAGTTTCTCCAGCATACGGTCGAGCATTTCCTGCTCAAAAAACTTGATAATGGGAGATTGTAATTCATTTTCCTGAACTTTGATCCAGGCCATCCCTTTTGCGCCGTATGTTTTGGCAATTTCTGTTAAATCATCGAGTGCTTTTCGAGATAAAGCATCGGCACTATTTTTAATGTTCAAGGCACGAATCTGCCCGCCAGATTCCAAAACCTGCGCAAAAACCTTGAATTTTGTCCCTCGGACGATTTCTGCCAGATCTACAATCTCCATATCAATTCGCATATCCGGCTTATCCGTTCCAAACCGGTCTATCGCCTCTTGATATTTCAAAACAGGAAATGGAGTTTGAATTTTTTCATTCAATACTTCTTTAAAAATTGTTGTCATCATCTCTTCGATCATTTGAAAAAGTATTTTTTCATTTCCAAAAGACATTTCGATATCGATCTGGGTAAACTCCGGTTGGCGGTCTTGCCTTAAGTCTTCATCGCGAAAACATTTAACGATTTGAAAATACTTATCCATTCCCGAAACCATTAAAATCTGTTTGAATAATTGTGGAGACTGAGGCAATGCGTAAAATTTTTGTGGGTTTAATCGACTTGGTACCAGATAGTCGCGTGCCCCTTCAGGGGTGCTCTTGGTCAGCATTGGAGTTTCTATTTCCATGAACCCATGGCTGTCAAGCACATTTCGGGCCGTGCGAGTAATGTCGTAACGTATCTTTAGATTTTGTTGCAGCTCCAGTCCACGAAGATCGAGGAAACGGTACTTTAAACGCAAAGCCTCTGAAGTATCTTGGGATTCCCAGGGGGAAATAGGAGGCGTTTTAGATCGGTTTAGTATACTCAGTTCATCCACATAGACTTCAATTTTACCAGTCTTGAGTTTTGCATTGACCATGTCGTCGGGACGCGCACGAACCGTTCCTAAAACACCAATTACAAAATTACCGCGAATTGATTGCGCGTGCTCATGTGCCAATTGATCAATTTGCGGATTTAAAACTACCTGGGTCATACCGTACTTATCCCAAAGGTCGACAAATATTAACCCGCCATGGTCTCGACGTGTATGCACCCATCCGCAAAGAGTGACTTTCTTGTCGATATCTTTTTCGGATAATTCTCCGCAATGGTGCGTTCTTTGAGGTTCGCTGCTCATTTATGACCTTTATTATTTAACAAGTAATTCTGCTTATCAGGATATGGAAGGGCAAAGCGCTTAACTTACTGAAAACAGAGGAGAGTTGCAAGAGATAAATCGAGATCAAGTTAGGAAAATTTTAAGACTCGATACTTTGGGTGTTTTCTTCGCCCTCGGCCGTTTCTCCCTGCTGATCTTCGGCCTGATTTTCTGCTGCAAGCCTCTCAGCTTCGATGCGGGCTCTTTCCTTTTCCAGTTGTTTTTTATGCTGCTGATAATCGATGACCATTTGTGGTTTTATTTTAATGGCCAGAGGAATATTTACAGTACTGCAGGAACGCATGCAGACTCCGCAGCCCGTGCAGATGTTTTTATCGATTATAGGTTTACTGTCAACCTGTTGAATTGCCCCCGGAACGGGGCAGTCGATCACACACTGTTGGCAAAATGTATCGCCATAGGCTTGGCATTTCTTTTTGTCGAGAATTGCGTAACCCATACTAACATCGCTCAACTCCTGAACCGGCAGCAATGCACCATCCGGGCAAGCCGGAATACAAGG
>CAZMXD010000256.1:0-3029 GCA_964570185.1 uncultured Nitrospina sp.
GACCATTCTTGTTTGTTTATCAGGACGTGGCGATAAAGACGTAAATCAGGTCGCAGATAAAATGGGAGTTTCTCTTTGAGTCGTATTCAAAAATGTTTGACCTCGCTAAACGGTAAAAAAGCCCTTGTAGCCTTTTTTACAGCCGGGGACCCTGACCTTAGCGCATCAAAG
The DNA here is from genome assembly GCA_964570185.1 of uncultured Nitrospina sp. Classification (GTDB taxonomy): domain Bacteria; phylum Nitrospinota; class Nitrospinia; order Nitrospinales; family VA-1; genus UBA8687. The sequence continues at coordinate 172 of CAZMXD010000256.1, forward strand.
GATATTTTTTCGACAATAGAAAACCATGGTGCGGATATGGTAGAAATAGGGGTCCCTTTTTCAGATCCACTTGCAGATGGGCCCACTATTCAAGCCTCTTCCCATCGTTCATTAAAAAATGGGACGACCCTTAAAAAAATAGTTCAGTTGGTAACTGATATAAGAAAAACATCTGAGTTACCTGTCATCTTGATGACCAGCTTTAACCCTATATTTGTTTATGGTCAAAAAGATTTTGTTGCCGATAGTATTAAAGCTGGTGTAGATGGTCTGATAATTCCAGATTTACCTCCTGAGGAGGCAGAAAGCTTTTTAGAAATAACTGAAGACCTGGATATGATCTTTTTGCTGGCTCCCACAAGTACAGCCGATCGAATTCAGCATATTGGAAAACTCAGTAGAGGATTTATATACTATATATCATTGACGGGTACGACGGGAACTAAAGAATCTCTTTCCGTTGGACTAAATGATAAAGTATGTGAAATAAAAAAATGCGTTTCACTTCCGGTTTTCATAGGTTTTGGGATATCAGGTCCTGAACAGGCCAAACAAGCTGCGCAAGCAGGAGATGGTGTGATTCTTGGTAGTGCGATTGTTAAAATTATTGAGAAAAACCACGACCCTATTGAAAGAGATCGTAAATTGGGAGCATTTATATCAAGCATACAAAAAGCTATAAATCCTTGATTCTGAGGCAAGGGTGTCCCGGATATCTGTAATCATTCCAGCTTATAATGAAGAAAACTCCATCGGGCTTGTCCTCGATGCTTTACCCAAAAAGAAAATCCATGAAATTATTGTTGTCGATAATAACTCAAGTGATAATACCGCGTTTGTAGCGAAGGAACACGGTGCCCGAGTAGTAAAAGAGTCTCGAAAAGGTTATGGTTCCGCTTGTCTAAAGGGCATGGATGAATTAGATTCCCCCGATATCGTAGTATTTTTAGATGGAGATTTTAGCGATTATCCCGAAGAAATAGTTTCACTTTTAGAGCCCATAGAAAAAGAAGAGATCGATTTTGTGCTGGGTAGCCGTATGATAATTTCGGAAAGTCGAATGGCTTTGCTACCCCAGGCTAGATTTGGCAACCAACTAGCAGTTTTTTTGATCAAACTTTTTTTTAATCATGCATATACAGACCTTGGGCCATTCCGAGCCATTAGATATAATTCTCTAATAGAAATAGGGATGCAGGATACAAATTTTGGCTGGACAGTGGAAATGCAGATAAAAGCTGTAAAAAATAAATTGAGGATAATTGAGATTCCCGTTAATTATCGACAGCGCGTGGGGGTTTCCAAGATTACAGGGACAATTTCAGGCACTTTTCAAGCTGGAACAAAAATCATTTACACTATCCTTAAGTATTTGATAGTCTGAATTTATGTATAAAAAACTTATAGTTATTTTTCTTTCTTGTTTGTTTTGGTCAGGAGTTTCACAGGCCTCCGACATAGTAAAACTTATTGAAAAAAAAATTAGTAAGGATAAAAAGAGCCTGGATTTAACGGGTTTGAATATCGGTCCAAAAGAGGCTAAACAATTAGCGAACATGGAATCATTGTCTTCGCTTGTAACCTTGCATTTACAGGGAAATAGAATCAAAGCCCGAGGAATGAAAGCCCTAGCTAAATCACCTCATTTCGCAAATTTGAAGCATTTAGACCTTTATGGAAATCTTCTTGGAGATCGCGGACTAAAAGCAATTGCCGAGTCCCCTCATTTTGGTAAACTCGAATCTCTTAAATTATGGAAAAATGAAATCAGCGATGACAGTATGAAATTTCTTTCTAGTTCGAAAAATTTTTCGAACTTAAAAGTTCTTATGCTAAATGACAACCTTATTACTGATATCGGGGCTTCGATCATCGCCAAATCTAATAATTTATCAAATCTGATAACTTTAAATTTGTTCCGTAATGAAATAGGAGATGCCGGAGCAGTGGCATTTGCAAAATCTGTGAACTTTTTTAAACTCGAATCTTTATATTTTGGTGAAAACAATATTACTGATGCAGGAGCAGTAGCACTCATAGAATCGGATGCATTTCCGGCATTGAATTTTCTTGATCTAGGGAAGAATTTGTTAGGAGAGGCTACCGCATTAGCTGCCTTTAAAGTTAATCGCAAGGAAAAAGTTCGTGTCCTATATAAATAGAAAAGTATTTTTATTGAAATCTCATTCACAAATGACAGTGTTATAATCCTACCATCTGTATTTCAAATCGACAGAGTCTTATCCTAATAAATTGGTGAGTATATATGACAGTATCTGAAATTGCTAAGCGAGCTAATTCTGCGGGTTTAATTCTTGCGCATCTTTCGACAGAGATTAAGAATCAGACTCTCAACGAAATGGCCAATGCGCTTGAAGCAAATTGTGCTTCCATTCTTTCAGCTAACAAAAAAGATTTAGAGTTTGCAAATAAAGAGGATATCGCAAAACCTCTTATTGCAAGGCTGGCTTTAAATGAAGATAAAATTCGCGGGATGGCTCAAGGTATTCGTAGTGTTGTATCGTTGCCAGATCCTGCAGGGGTAAAGCGATCAGCGATGGAATTGGACGAAGGTTTAATACTTTATCAAGTTACCTGCCCAATTGGTGTTATTGGTGCTATTTTTGAATCTCGACCTGATGCTGTTCCTCAAATATCTTCCCTTTGCCTTAAATCGGGTAATGCGGTTATTTTAAAGGGGGGTCGCGAAGCACAAAACTCCAATAAGGCTATAGTTGGATTCCTTACAGATGCCATTAATAAAGTCCCCGGAGTGCCTGATGCAGCTGTACAAATGATTGAAACACGAACGGAAGTTCAAGATATGTTAAAGGAAGAAAAATCTATTAACCTAATTG
>CAZMXD010000257.1:0-3024 GCA_964570185.1 uncultured Nitrospina sp.
TATAGAACTGGATGCAGGTCGTCCACTTCTTGCCACAATAACTAGAAAGTCTTTGTTCAATCTAAATTTGAAACCCGGCCAGTCAATTTATGCCTTGATCAAGGCAATTCGAATGGTCCATGAAAACGCAAATCTATAATAGAAATGGGTTCATTTTTAAAAAACAAAGTTCCTAAATCCTAGTAGGATAATTTATTGGGAATAGGAATTAAGGAACGTTTCGTACTGCGCGAACTCCACCTTTGGTACATTTATCTAGAGTCCGAATAAAGGGTAAACCAGTGACAAAGTATGCAGTGCGGGCGCAGCAATGTCCATGCTCGGCGGACCAGTACCAATAAGCAGCTCCGTCTGCGAATAAATTCGACAAGGCCAAGGGATATTCGGGATCATGATCCATGGCCATAACGTTAGACTCTGTGTTGTCATAAATTTCACCATACTCCCACACCTCTGGCATCCTCCAATCGGTGTACCCTCCCGTGGCAAGGTTCTCGACATAATTTTTTGAGTCGTGCCAGTTTAAACACTTTCCCAAATCTGCAAAACTGTCTTTTTTGGTCCACATAAGTTTTGATTTTGTCTCGGTGATGGTTCCATCATCATTGTCTATGAGATTCAGCCGGGAAGGGAGAGGTGGTGGCGGAACATAAGGTGGCGCAACATAGGGTTCTTTTTGAATATAACCATTAGCAGTTACTATTGTTGGAACCAGGAAAAATAGTGTGGCAAATGCAGAGCTCTTTATCAATACTCCACAATTCATGACTCTGTCTCACGGATGGTTTTTATAGGTTTATTTTTGATTACATCAAGACTACTTAAAATTCCCGTAGTAATAGTGAGCACCACGCCAAAGCAGAAAGCCGAAAGAATAATCCCAGGTTGTAAATGCCAGGAAGATTTGACCATGTATTTCATTACAGCCCAGGAAAGCCCTTGTGCCAAAAGAATACCAATTAAGGCGGCCATTACTCCTAATGTTGCATATTCAAACCCAAGAATAGATGCCACCATTTTCCTTTTTGCGCCAAGAATTTTTAATACCGCTGATTCGCGCAAACGTCGATACTTAGTCGAAGCAATTGAGCCGGATAAGATGAACAGGCCCGCTGCAATGGCAAAGCCCGACATAAAATTTACCAATGTGGTTAGTTTGGAAACCGTCGATTCAACGGTATTGACAATATCCCGAGTACTAAGCGCAGTGACATTGGGTAAAGCGTTAACAACCGCGTTTTGTAGTTTTAACTCCTCTTCATCGGGAACATGTACAGTTGCGACATAGGTAATTGGTGCTCCAGCGAGTGCTCCCGGAGAAAAAATCATATAGAAATTGGTTCGCATATTGCGCCAGTTTACGCTGCGAATACTGGTGACTTCTGCTGATACAGGTATACCTTGGATGTCTATGGTCAATTGGGACCCAATATTAGCACCCAGCCTTTTGGCCGCATCTTGCTCCAATGAAACTTCTGCATTTTTTGCTCGTTCTTTATTCCACCATTGTCCTTCAATAATTTCATTATCTTTTGGAGGAGGACCTTCCATATATGTCAAAGCGAATTCACGATTTATGAACCATTCCTCTCGCTGTTTGTCCTTGTATTGCCAGTTGGTTCGCAGTTTTTCATCGATACTATATAAACGTGAACGAACCAGAGGTGTTATGCTGTATTTGGCCTCGGGTGTAATTTGATCGAGTACTTGGATGAATGTTTCCTTTTGGTCTTTTTGGATATCAATAAAAAAATAATTGGGTGGATTTATTTCGGTATTCTTGTTGAGCATGGCCAGCATGTCTATTTGCACCAACCTCACTGTGAGGATCAGCATAATACCCATTCCCAGACAAGTGATAATCGATGCCGCTTCACTGTTTGGTCGTTTTAGGTTAGACATTCCATATCTCATTGCTATAGAACTTGGTTTAGGCAATACCTTAAGTACTTTTAATAAAAACATTGATGCAAAAGCAAATACGGCTATGGATACTCCCAAGGCAGAAAGAAATACTAGGCCCCGTTTTAAAGATTCAGCCTGCCAACAGATCATCGCTGCAAGACCTAGACTTACAGTCAATCCGGCCACCCAATGGTCCTTGTGCGTGCCTGAAGTGAGTTCCTCCTCTTCAAAGTTACGACGAAATAATCTTAGGGGGCGTGTCCGAACCGCTCTCAATAAAGGCCAAATGCAGAATAAAAGGGTTGTTGTTAGACCCAGTAAAAAGGACTGGATGGCAGGCATGAAATAAAAAGAGGGTTCAAGTTGGTAATTGATTAATCCTTCCATTTTTGATGGTAGTAAGTAGGTAAGAAGAAACCCAACAACGATTCCTAATATGCTGCCCACCACTCCTACCAACATGGCTTGAAAAAGATAAACTTTAAATAAGGTACGAGAAGAAGCACCCAGACAATTCATGATGGCAACCGTATCTAGTTTTTGTGCCATGAAGGTACGGACGATCATGGCTATCCCAATACCACCCATGAGCAGAGCAATAACTCCCAGCGCACCCAGATATTGTTCCATCCGTTCTATGGAACTCGAAAGGGAAGATTGCATGTCTTTATACGTCCGAATTGAGATAGTTTTATCAGGTAGGCCGTTTTTCAAAAGCATCACTACTTTTTCAATGTCTATATTTTCAGGAATTTTAATTAAAGTACGATGTTTAATTCGGCTCCCAGGTTGGATCAGGCCAGCTTTATCTAGAGAAGCGCGAGAAATAAATAATCGAGGCCCTATGCTAAAGGCACGGGAGATACGGTCAGGTTCGGAGATTACAGTACCTGTGATTTTTAATTTTGTTTTTCCTAGGGAGAATTCATCGTTCAGGTGTAATCCTGTTTTTATTAGAAATGATGATTCCACTACAGCACCGTTTCCCTTAAGTAATTCCTGTAAAGGGCGGTCCGGATCGTTTTTAAGTTCCCCGTAGAAAGGATATTGTGGGCCGGATAATGGAATGGATTTTAATTCTGTAATCAGGGAGCCAGATTTTTCAGGCATGGTCTTCTT
>CAZMXD010000258.1:0-3024 GCA_964570185.1 uncultured Nitrospina sp.
TTGTTCTTTTCTATAAATACTATTTTAAAACTGTAGGTTGCTTTAAGTTTTCACGTAATTTTCTTGATTGTTCAGATATTGAGACCCATGAAAGATGATTTCATACTCTGAATATTCTCGGGTAAAGCCTCTCCTTTAGACTTTAATCAGTTTTCGACTTTTTGAATCAAATTTTTATTCTACAAGTCTTCTCCTTAAATCTTTCAGCTCAAACAAGCCATTTTTATAGTAGTTGTTGCATGTCTTGGATGAATCTGAAGAGGCCTTTATAAGTGCATTGGATGGTAAAATTTTTTCTGGGTTGGTTATTCACAGCTTATTTTTAATACGAAGGGAGTGTCATCCGGGTTTTGCTGAAATATACATTGGAAGCAGAGATTAATTCATTTATAGTATTGATTTTTATGGCCCTAAATGAGGTTCGGTTTGGTTGACAGGGATTTCTAAAAATGCCAGAATTTGAGATGAGATTGTACGGTTTTTTTAATGATTTAAAGTTATGTTAAATAAAAAATTTTCTTGGTGGTGGAACCACAAATTTGCCTGGGAGTATTTATGAACGGTTTGCAGAAAAAAATACTTTGTACTTTGGGCCCTTCCTCTTGGAGTGAAAGAGTAATTTCGCGACTAGAAGGATTGGGTGTGAGTATGTTTCGAATAAACTTGTCTCATACCAAAATCGAGGATTTATCAGACCTTGTTAAGAATATTCAAAAATATACCTCCGTGCCAATATGCCTTGACACAGAGGGAGCTCAACTTCGTACTGGGAAAATGAAAAATGGTCACATCATTATTCGTGAGAACAGTGTTTTTCGAATTGTCTGGTCAAATATTGAAGGCGATGAAGAGATAATCAACTTATACCCATCTGATTCAATAAAATGCTTACGAGTTGGAGATCTTATCAGCCTTGATTTTAATTCGGCCCTGGTACAGGTCATTGGTATAGATGAGTTGGGTTTGCTTGTTCGTGTGATTACAGGTGGTCAGGTGGGAAGCAATAAGGCGGCGGATGTGGATCGTGAAATTCCTCTGCCTTCTTTGACGCAAAAGGATAAAGACGCGATTAAAGTGGGTTTGGGTTTGGGGCTGACACATTATGCTCTTTCGTTTGCCAATAGACTCGATGATGTTGAGTTGATTCGAAGTCTTGTGGGGGAGCGGAATTTTGTTATTTCTAAAATTGAGACTCTGATGGGAGTACAAAACTTAGATGCAATTTCAAAACATTCTGATGCAATTCTTCTGGATCGTGGTGACTTGTCAAGGCAGTTGCCGATAGAACAGATCCCAAGGGCGCAAAAAGAGATCATTAGCCGAGCAAGGAAAAATAATGCAAAGTGTTTTGTTGCTACAAATTTACTAGAATCTATGTGTTCCCAACCCAATCCGACAAGGGCTGAGGTGAATGATATTTTTAATACATTAGACGATGGCGCCGATGGCTTGGTGTTGGCAGCAGAAACGGCGATTGGGAAATATCCAATAGAATGCGCCATGATGGTCCATAAATTGATTAGACAATTTATGGAATATTCAAACCGAGCCCCCTTTCTTATTGATGAGATTTCCACTCAGAATCCTTATTTATTGGTTGACCCGCATGGTGGCTCTCTCGTGAATCGAATGGTGCCGGATGCGGAACCAAACAAATGGGAGGATTTACCAAAAATATTTGTGACGCTTTCAAGTTTGATGGATGTAGAGCAAATTGCAATCGGAACGTATTCGCCGCTCGAAGGTTTTTTAACAAAAAATGAGGTGGAATCGGTATTAGATAACTATTGTTTAAAAGATGGGACGGTTTGGACTTTGCCTATCACGCTTCAGGTGGACTCTGAGCAATTAAAGGATATTTCTTCAGGAGATTGTGTGGCTTTATGTTTAGAAGGGAGTGATGAGGTTTATGCTTCACTAGAAATCAGTGAAATCTACTCATATGATTTACAGGATTTTGCACAAAGAATATCTTCGACTGCAGATTCAACTCATCCTGGAGTGCAGTTATTGTATAAGCGGGGGTTATCATTTCTGGCTGGAAAAATTCGAATGTCTAGGCGTTTGCCGTCTGGGCATAAGCAATATGAATTGACGCCAAAGCAAGCGAGGTCTATTTTTGAAAAGAAACACTGGGTGCGTGTTCTTGGTTTTCACACAAGGAATGCTGCGCACCGGGCTCATGAATATATTCAAATTGATGCTTGCGAAAAATTTCATTGTGATGGAATTTTCATTCACCCCTTAATTGGCCCTAAAAAAAAGGGCGACTATGCATCGGAGGCAATTATAAAAAGTTATGAAATGATTGCTGAGAAGAACCTTTCTCATCATGGAATGCTTATTGCGGCCTTCCAAAATTATCCAAGATATTTTGGGCCAAGGGAAGCCGTTTTTACTGCCATTTGCCGCAAGAATTTTGGTTGTAGTCATTTTGTTGTTGGCCGAGACCACTCTGGCGTAGGGAATTTTTATGAGAATGATGCGGCTCAAAAATTATTTATAGACTTGGGTGATATTGGAATAAAGCCGATATTTTTCAATGAAGTGAATTATTGCAAGAAGTGCTCTGATTATACGCAGGCTTGCGACCATGGCGCTGAGGAGATTATGAGAATCACAGGCACGGGAGGCCGCGATATGATTAAAAATAGCGAGTTGCCGCCTGATTGGTATATGCGCACAGATATTTCAAATTATTTGATTAACGAAATCAAAGAAGGTCGGAAGGTGTTTGTTGACTAAAAGAGCTAGAATTTTTTGGTTTACGGGGTTATCTGGGTCTGGAAAGACAACAATTGCGAACCGAGTAAAGGGATATTTAGAAAAGACTAATTACTCTGTTCTTGTTTTAGATGGTGATAGCACTCGTTCTGCTCGGCGAGTCCAACTTGGATTTTCAGAGGAGGATATTAAATTAAATAATAGGTTGATTGCCGATTTATGCCAGAACAGTTTGGAGAGTTACGATGTCATCCTTGTTCCAATTATTTCCCCTTATGCTATGTCCCGGAAAATGGCTCG
>CAZMXD010000259.1:0-3018 GCA_964570185.1 uncultured Nitrospina sp.
TCTTACTCTTACACCAAATCTCTTATTTAAAATATAATGAGTACATCGATACGGTTTCATTTGTTTTTTCCTACTTTTTTATGCCATTCGCCGGCAAGTCTTTCAGATTCTGCTATCTGTTCGGGAGTTAACCTTCTTTCAGTAAACTTTTTATTACTTTTTGCCTCGAAATCTTTTGTGCCAGCGATGGTGAACCATTTATGTGCCCTAACAAAATCTCGAGGCACACCAAGGCCGATCATATGCATGACACCGATATTATTCGGTGCATCTTTGTTTCCCTGTTCGGCTGCTAGCAAATACCATTTCATAGCCTCCTCATAATCTACGGAAACTCCCTCGCCCTGGTCATACATCACACCCAGGTTATTCTGTGCATCCGCGTATCCCTGTTCCGCTGCATGCCTATAATATTTCAGCGCCTCTTCAGAGCTCTGAGGAACACCCTCGCCCATATCATACATAATCGCCAAAGCATATTGACCGCGGGGATCATTTTTTTCGGCAAGTGATCTAAAAACCTTTATAGCAGCATCATAATCGCCACGATCAAATGCGTCCCTGCCTTTTTGGTAATGGGTATTCGCACAACCAACTAAAATATAAATAATAAATACAATTCCAAAAATATATTTTTTCATTTATAAAATCTCAATCCTATTCAATTAAAAAAGGCTTAATAAAAGTTCTATTAAGCCAATAAAGAATAGGTCTTTTTTTACGCTTCTTCACATAAATTGGCTTTGTAATATATCTATGCAACCATAGATCCAAAGCCTTTTCAATATCTTCTTTTATAGTACGCCTGACCCTGCAGGAATGAAGTCAACAGAAAAAGGTTTCTGACAAAATATCCCTGAACGCCAATATGATTTCCGGTATTTTGATTATTTTCTTTTTATAAGAACCGCCCCTGATTTTTGATGGAGGTCCAGGCCTAAAATTGAAAACTCAAGACCATTAAAAGCGAATTCTTTTTCCCACTCATGAAGCTTGGATTGGACGTGAGAATCGACAAGAAAAGTATTCGAAAAATCAATTGTGACCTGCTTATTCGCTTTGAAGGCATGATAAATATGTTTTCGCAATATAAGCCACGTAGAAAAAACGATTGAGTTTCGCAAAGTAATTTTAATAGACTTATCACTTTCATCCTCAACCTCAGCGTTTAATTTAAAAAACGAAACAACGGATACACCGCGGAATAAATGGAGAAGAATATTTAATGCTATTCCAATACCTATTCCCTTCAAAAGATCCGTTTCCAAAACAGCGATTATAGTAACAATAAAAATAAGGAACTGATCTTTTCCCAAATTATACATATGTTTAAACTCATTAGGCGATGCCAGCCGAAATCCTGTAACAACCAATAATGCGGCTAAAGCGGCCAGCGGAATATGATTAATCCAAGTAGCAATCAAAGTAACGGCAAATAATAAAAACATCCCATGATAAAAATTGGCAAACCTGGTTTTTGCGCCATTATCAATATTTGCTTTACTACGCACAATCTCCGAAATCATTGGTAATCCACCCAGAAAGGCAGACAAAGTATTACCAATACCAATGCCTAACATGTCTAGATCCATATTTGTTTTACGCTTCCACGGATCAATCTCATCAATTGCCTTGGCACTTAACAAACTCTCCAAGGCTCCAATGATTGAAAACAAAATGATATATTTTATTCCTGTCCCCGTGAATACTCCGGAAAAATCCGGTAATGTCAGGTCATTTATTACATCAAGCGGAACATTGACTAAAAACTTTTCACCTAAATCAAAGGTTTTACCATTAAACGAATAAGTCGTATTTCCGCCCAATCCCATATACAACCCCAATGGAACAGTTGCCATCAGCATCATCATAGGTGCGGGGATGATTTTTAATTTCTTGTTTTTTATTAAGACATAACTTACCACTATCATAATGCTTAAAATCCCAATAAACGCGACCTTGGGATTCATATCTATGATAAAAGAAGGTATACGAACGAGTAAATTTAGAGGGGAGCCATGTGGGTGCAACCCTAACAATACGGGAAATTGTTTTGCGATGATTATAATTCCAATAGCAGCCAGCAATCCATGTATTGCTGCTTTCGGAAAAAACTCTGTCAGGGACCCTATACGAAGTGCACCGAATAAAATTTGGACTACGCCTGCCCCAACGCCAACACCTAATGCTAAACGATATGCCCGAAAGTCTTGCGCCAGATCATCTCCTCCAGTAAAACCAAATTCCGTAACGCAACCTAATGCAATGACAATCAAACCTGCGGCAGGACCTTTGATTGTAAGTTCTGAGTCACTTACGAAAGTAGCAACTAAACCGCCAACAATGGCGGTAATTATACCAGCGATTGCAGGATATCCGGAGGCAAGCGATATTCCCAAACAAAGTGGTAAGGCAATAAGAAAAACCAGAAAACCAGCAACGAAATCATCTTTTGCAGCGGTTTTAAAACCTTGGCTATTACCTTTAGGGATATCGGTATTATTATTTCTCATCTGAATTACTTCCTAAACTTGTGAGGTGAGTATTTAGGAACCATTTCAAATACTACGCTTAATCCTATAAGCAATTCTACCCTAAATAACTAAATAAGCTATAACAACATATTATTTTATAAATACTATTAAGAAAAAATAAAGATTTGTCTTTTATAAAATAAACTAAAAGGCTTGAATATTAAAATTCAAGTCCTTTAAATTAAAATGGAGCTGGCGGGGATCGAACCCGCGACCTCTTGAATGCCATTCAAGCACGCTCCCAGCTGCGCCACAGCCCCAACAAAAGTAAGTTTGCATTTACTGCCTTTCTGACGGTTGATATTATAGATATTAGGACCCCTGTCAAGCCAGAAATAGATACTCGTTCTACATGGTATTGTTTTGCTAATGTTTGCTTTATAATGTAATCAAAATTTAAGATTCTGTATTGCAAAAACGACAAAAAAAAACCTACCCGTCAAGCATATTATATCGTGTTTAAAAAACTAAAACGCCGCATTCG
>CAZMXD010000260.1:0-2979 GCA_964570185.1 uncultured Nitrospina sp.
CGTGAGAAATGACAGGGAAATAGAAATAGCAATTCATCGATTAATAGCAAAGCTACCTACCATCGCAGCCTATAGTTATAAAAAATCGATTGGTCAACCCCTCACCTACCCAGACAACTCACTTGGTTATTCCGGAAATTTTTTGAAAATGATGTTTTCTCTTCCCTGCGAAGACTATCAACCCGATGAAGATGCAGCAAAAGTGCTGGATGTTTTATTGATCCTACACGCTGATCATGAACAAAACTGTTCAACGAGCACTGCAAGGATTGTTGGAAGTTCCATGTGTAACCTTTTTGCATCGGTATCTTCAGCAATATATGCTCTTTGGGGCCCTCTTCATGGCGGAGCCAATCAGGCAGTTATAGAAATGCTTCAGGAAATTTACGATCAAGGAGGAGATGTTAATAAATTTGTCGACAAAGCTAAAGATCCCAATGATGACTTTCGTCTTATGGGGTTTGGTCATCGAGTATACAAAAATTTTGACCCAAGAAGCCGGATTATCAAAAAGCTAGCGCACAAAATATTTAATAAACCTGGGTGCCAAGAACCTCTATTAGAAATTGCCTTGCAACTTGAGGAAATAGCAATAAAAGATGAATATTTTGTTGAGAAAAAACTTTATCCCAATGTCGATTTTTATTCGGGTCTTATTTATAAAGCTTTAAATATCCCCGTTAACATGTTCCCCGTCTTATTCGCAATGGGACGCCTGCCCGGCTGGATCGCACAATGGAAAGAATTGCAAGAAGACGAGGAATTTCGAATAAGTAGACCAAGGCAAATCTACACTGGAAACACAAAAAGAGACTATATACCTTTAAAAGACAGAAAAAACTGATCTTCGGGTGCGCACATGAAAAACTAAACGGTTTCAACAAAAAAATGGTTAACTTTAGTGAAACAGCTATTGAGAGATATCTAGCTCGGCTGTCAGGCTAACTCAATGGTGCATGTGAAAGGAAACTCTTCCATGGCAGCAGCACGGTGAATTTGATCGACCTTGAACTCAGCTTGTTCAAGCGGCATCGTTGCAACAAGCGCAGAACCTTGAAGGTGAATTTCGTACATTAATTTCTCAGCAGTTGGGTAATCTTTACCAATTAATGTAATTAGAACTCGAATGACAAATTCCATCGTTGTGACATTATCATCCCACATAATAATTTTATACATAGGAAGATAAGCACGATTTGTTTGCCCCTCAGATTCTTCTACAATTTCTGGCGAAAATGGTAAAGTCTCAGTACTCATATATAACAACCTGCTAAAAAACTTAAAAAACCTTTTAAATTTTTGATATTAGTAAATTATTTAACGAAAAATATAATATAAAACTTAGTATATTTTTTCAATATTTTTGAAATTTTGAGGTTATCATGATGCCCAAAGAAACTGAAAAAATTCGTGCTTACCAGGATTATTTGTCCAAATTGGGCTATTTTTAATGCTTTAGGGTATTTCCCACATCATTTTATTCCAGCAAAAACCACTATATAAAGGACCCCATCATCCTAAATAATTTACATGCTAAATTCGTAAGAGGGCAAATTTCTTAAAGAAAGTATTTAAACATCAAACGCAGGCACAGGAGGATCTTGCCAGAGGTTCACTTCTGTTGTTTCATCGAGTGTAATAGCACCCAAATTAACTGTATATGGTTTTTCCCCTTCGCACTCATAATAAACCCTCATTTTTTCTATTTCCCATTTACCTTTTTCCGGGCCCACCAAGGTCAAACTGTGAGCAAAACTGTTCACATCGAAACTTCCCTCAAAAATTGAATCAGATTCATTAGAGCCAGTTGTTTTATCAAATGGCATCTTATGACCGTTGAAACAAAAATTTATTGGTTCGTTAGGGCCTTCCTTTCCTGTTTCAATATTTACCTTAAAAGTCAGTACTCTTGGCATATTAACCTCATGAAAAATACGGGTTTAACCCCGCTGTGTGATCAGTTTCATCAAAAATAGCACCTACCTGAGGCACCGCCTTTCTAAAAGAAGTATGGATTCCTTGCTTTAAAGTTAAATCAGCAGCACTGCAACCCTGACAACCACCACCCATTTGAATCGTCACGGAGTTTCCCTTTACAGCAAGCAGATTAATTTGCCCCCCATGCCCTGCAACCCCAGGATTAACTTCTTCGTCAATGACCTTTTGAATTCCATCGCGTATTGTTTCCTCGGGAGGTATTGAGGATAATATTTTTTCAGAAATAAGCAGACTATCCTCTTCCAAAACACCCCTGATAGCAGTCCCTATTTCCTTTGCAAGAGGAACCCAATCAACAAGCGTTTTATCTTTTCGTGTGACCGTCACCGTCGCCTCACAAACAAGAACAGTTTCGACATCGTCCAATGAGAAAAGAGACTCAGCAAGAGCAGAATCCGAGGCACTTTCAAAGCTATCAAAATACCAGGAGTAACCATGCATCAAAGTTTGGTTAACAGTAAACATGCATTGGTCCCCGGTTGGCGACGGTTGCGCTTTAATCAAAGTTTCTGCTGACTCTTCAGGGAAAATACTTTCATTCAACACAGGCGCGTGCAAAACCGTTCTTGGAACCGGAGGTTCATCGGCAAACCTTTCGGTATTTGGTTCTGAAGAGGGTGTTGGTTTTACAATAGACTCAGAAGTACTTGGCTGTTCGTCAACCTTTACAGGGTTATCAGGTTCAGAAACTTCCTGTTTCATACCCGAAAAAAAACGTTTTATAAAATTCAATGGAATATCTCCTGATCATTTATATAAATAATTTTTATAAAGCTATAAAACTCTATATGTCTCATTTAGATGCTTCTAGTAGCCCTTAGATGCCTCTAGCAGCCCTAGGGTAGCATCTAAACTAGATAAAATTAAGAAATTTAACTAAAATTTTTCTAAGAGGTCGCAGTAAAAGGAAGAAATCCATTAATGGGCATCATTCCAGTTTTCACCCCATCCCATATCGACAACAAGAGGAACTTTGAGGGG
>CAZMXD010000261.1:0-2913 GCA_964570185.1 uncultured Nitrospina sp.
CTACTTTATTACGAAAGGATATTTTTGACTGACTTTTATAACTGGTCCAACCACCTCCTTTGACAATTCGTAAGCCTTTATTTTCTGCCTTAACCCACTCCCAAACATTACCAGTCATATCCATGACACCATAAGGACTGGAACCTCTAGAAAAAGAGCCTACCGGAGCAACACTTAAATATCCGTCCTCTTTGCCAAATAGGTTTGCACGTTTTGCCAGGAATTTATTACCCCATGGCCAATTTAATGCTGAATCACCTCGTGCTGCTGCTTCCCATTCTGCTTCACTAGGCAAACGCTTGCCTGCCCATTTGCAATAGTTATGAGCCTTATTCCAGTTGATTCCCATGGCGGGACACTGCGGGCAAGATTTTCCATCCGTGAAAGGTTTTTCGTCGTAACGCGGTTGGAACTTTTTATAATTCGATACGGTAATTTCCGTTCTATCTATATAGAAAGCGGGAAGTGCGACGCGCCGGCCGTTTATTCCTTCAAGTTTGTGCGTTTTCTGTGAAATTATTTTTTTAATTCCCACAAGATAGCTTCCTTTATTAACTAGAATCATTAATGTTTGATCTTTTTTGTTTAAAATGGTGGGAAGAAGCGAGTTACTCATTAAAACACGAGGCAGACTGTATAATTTGGAAAGCTTTTTCTTTTTAGCTTTAAGAGTTTTCTGATGCGATCTTTTTTTATGGCCCTCGGAGTAGTAAGGGTTGGTATATCCTTTTGGGTTTTTCTTGGCAGGCCCGCAGGAAGCGACCCAGGCAGAAATAAGGATTAGGATAAAAACAAGTCTCAATGTTTTTCCTGGCTCATGAGTGCATCCATTTTTCCTTTAAGGCGGCGGTATTTTTTATAACTCTCCTCCGCCTCGTTTTTCCTTCCCATTAATTCATATGTATAGCCTAAACTATACCAGGCGTTTTGATGGGTGGGATCAATTTTCAATACAGTTTTAAATGCTTTTTCAGCATCTTGGTACTTTTTCTGGTAATTATAAATGCCTCCGAGACCATAATAACCTTTCGCATTATTTATATCTTTTTCTACAGCTTTCAAAAAGGATGTTCGGGCGGAATCATATTGCTCCTTCCCTAAATAATCCAATCCCTCTTGAACATATTCATCGCTTTTCTTATCGCTGCATTGGGTTAGAATGAGCACAAGTATTGTCGACGCCAAAATTTTAAGGAAACGGTGGGCCATCAATATATACCTGTTAAAGGTTTGTTGGTTGCTTCCCAAGGACTGGAAACAGCTACACTCAATATAACACCAAAATTTCTTTTCGATGACATTATTAACGGAATGCCATGAAGCTCATTGATATTTCTCTTGGTCTCCTTTCTGGGATCATCTTATTGGTAATAAGTTTTGCCGTAAGCATGTTCAAAGAAATTGAAGGAATGAACCGTCTTTTCTCATGGTTGAAAATCCAGTTGGTTTCGTTCGGCGCACGTAGTAACACAATTACTTCTGAAAAAGATAAACAGGCTATTCATGAAACGTTGAATATTTGTAATGAACTGAAGCAAGCAAGTCTTG
Organism: uncultured Nitrospina sp.; assembly: GCA_964570185.1. GTDB lineage: Bacteria > Nitrospinota > Nitrospinia > Nitrospinales > VA-1 > UBA8687. Next base: position 1,549 of record CAZMXD010000261.1, read on the forward strand.
AAAAATGGGATTTTAAATCTGAAACATTTTCTTTGATCAAAAAAATAGCATGCATATATCATCCCAATTCCAGCGCCCCCATGGAAGAAGCCTGCTTGGGGGATATTTGCGATGCAATACACGAAGCGAATCAAAAAGTTTTAAATATTATCCAGCTACCACGTATTAACTATGTGACACAATTCCGGGTAATTCAGGTTTTCGAGAACTTGGATAAGTCGGCCAGCAATAAAAATAAGAATAGACTGCCAACTTCATTATTAAAGGCTTTTTTCCTTAGACCATTTTTTCTAATATGCCAAAAAAGAATAGTTCGGTCACTTTTAATTCAGTGGATGTTATTGGTCGGGGATGCGGCGATAAAAATTTATGGAAGTAATTTGAGTGAAGGGGAAGTAGAAGCCGAAGCTATTTTAAACGAGTGGGGTAATCTCCAAGATGAACTCGATGTGTTTTTACCGGCACACGTAAAGCAGATTGCAGAGTCTTCAAAAAAACAGGTTTTGTTGTCAACTACATCTGTTTCCTTAAAGCAAGCAGGCAATATTTATTTTGCTCTGGCTGATCAAATTGCCCGTTACTATAACTCTGAATCATCATACCCCTTTTACGAGGTGCGTGTTTGCGATTTGCTAAAGTCTGTTTCTGAATCCTTGGATGGCATAGGACGATTGCGACGAAAACCAGTACTGAACAAACTTCTCAAAATTCGAATATCCCAATTGACGCAAGCAAGAGATATTGTTTTACCTCTTGGACAAAACAAGGTTTTTGAATGGACGAATAAATTTCGGGTTGGTCGCATCGCTAAATGGTCACATACTTTGTATCGGGCTATACAAAAAAAACAGCCGGGAATTCTTTTCCGTGATGTGGTGTTCGCTTTGGTTAAAGAAGGGGGCAAACGCTGGTTAGTATTATATTTTCACGACAAAATTGCTGTCGAAGCAAACAAGCTTTATTACAGGGTTCATTAATTGTCTTTGTAGTAGGTCAATTTCGGCGGGAATCAAATCCTATTCTCAAGGTGAGCCTTGTGGTGGGCGCGACTCATGTCAACTAGAGATGAAAAATCCCAAAATTTTTGAAACTTTTATTGTTAAATATGATCCAATAGTAAGGTATTTTTGATTATTAAATAGTCGAAACTTGCCTAAAATTCAACTTTAAAATCATTGTATTTTGGATTAAAATCTACGACTTTATTATCTAATTAGTTATCTTAAATTTTATCCTAAAATTTAAATATTTTTTTAATGAACTCAATCCTGATTCTCGTTTTTCCACTTTTAGCTGCAATTATTATTAGAGTTTTTGGCAACCAAATGTCAGCAGCACAGGTTGCCAAGACGGGGGTCTATGCTT
>CAZMXD010000262.1:0-2911 GCA_964570185.1 uncultured Nitrospina sp.
ATTACAGCATTTGGGTGAATGACAGTTACAAAGCTATATCCATGTTTGCGCATTCTTTCCGCTAATTGCCACCGCAAATTTTTACCAGGCAATGATCCAACACCGTTTACAATTTCAGTGACATCCGGAGAATATTTGCTGATTACGGAATCATCTCCCAGTATCTTTTTCCCACAAAAAGTAGAACCACCTCCCATATTCGGTGTGACAAAACCTAATATCTCTCTTCCGGAAAGCTTGAGAGTATCAGCTACTACTTTTGCGTGGCCCCCTGCTCCCATAATGATTACTGGTTTATTTTTCACTGCTTTATAACTGTATCCTGTAAAATATCGATTTGTGCCTTTTTTCCAATCAAATCCCAATATTCCATCGGGCTGCTGCCTGTTCCTGGTCTTTTGACTGTTATATTATCTTTCGTAAACTTTTCACCTTGTTTAATATCTTTTACAGCAATTATACTTTTTCTGGCGATTAGTCTGTTTTTTTGTTCTGACGGCATTGGTCCTTTTAGTCCATCACCCATTGACTGCTCCACAGTTCTAATTGCTTTAACCATCTCTTTTAGTTCATCTGGTTCCAGCGATGCTTTGTGGTCCGGACCAGGTAATGTTCGATCCAATGTAAAGTGTTTCTCTATTACTACTGCCCCCATTGCCGTTGCGGCGATTGGTACGATTATTCCCTCGCTGTGATCTGAATATCCTGTTTGCAGACCAAAAGCAGTACGCATAGTTTGCATCGCATTGAGGTTAATTTCGTTTGCTGGTGCTGGGTATTCTGCGGTGCAGTGAAGAATAGTTACCTTCTTTTTTAATGTTTTTTGACCTTCCTCAGAAAAGTAGGCTTGCTGAAATGCTGTTTTTGATGGTTTGATACTATTATAATTTTTCAATCCAAATGCTAATACCCCTAAAGCCTTTTCAATTTCCCCTAATGTTGCCATTGCAGTCGATAAAATTAGTTTGCATCTTGTTCTAGCATAAGCTAATAAAAGTGGGCCATTGGTTATTTCACCAGATGGTATTTTTAGAGTTTTTAGTTTTAAACTGTTAGCTAAAAAGTCTAAGCTTTCCAAATCGAATGCTGTTGAGAGAAACTCTATTTTTTTCTTTTGACAATATTTGATAAGATCTCTGTGGAGTTCTTGAGGCAGTTCGAGACTTTTTAACATCTCAAATTGTGTTTCTGAACTGCCTGTTGTCTGTTTCTGATATTCAGCTTTCTCTGCGCTATTTGTTACTATATTTTTTGCTTTAAATGTTTGAAACTTAACTGCATCTGCACCAGCTTCTACTGCAGCATCTACTAGATGAAATGCCATGTCTGGTTTACCGTTATGGTTTACTCCGGCCTCTGCTATGATATAAACAGCACTCAAATTATTTCCTTTAGGCTTACGAATGCCTCTGCTGCATTCACCCCTGCAGTTGCACCTCTTAGTGTGGCAAGAGCTCTGATATTCTGCTCACTTCTAGGGAACGGATGCTTTCCAAGTTCCCCATTATAAGTTTTCATAATCGCAATTTTTTTCTCCAGAAATTCACTTACATCTATCCACAAATTTGGATTGAATCCTCCATCTTCCTTATGGATAGAAAACTCTGTTTCTGATAATGTTTCGTAGGCTCTCACCTTCTTAACCGATGGATAACGAAATGACTTTGTACAAGATATGACTGCATCAAAAACCTCTGTATGGTCACTGTGCACATCATTTCTATAAGGGAGATAAATAGTTTCTGGCTTTACCCTATTAACCATTTCAGATACCACTCCAATCAATTCTGATTTTGGATATGTGTCTAATCTTGTTGTAACAAAATCTGCTTGCTTAGTAGACGTAAAGTTATAAGCTGAAGCCACCTTTTCTATCTCTTTCGCTCGACTCTCTATTCTCTCTTGGTTGAAACCAACATGTTGCGTAATGGTCGTCATAATCAACCAGTGGACCTCCTCACCCTCTGCAATATGTCTTAGCAGTGCCCCGCCACAACCAAGTGTTTCGTCGTCAGGATGAGGTGCAATCACCAAAGTACTATTTACGGACATAGTTTCCTTTTCACATACCATTTTGGATCTTGAAAATCAACACACTCCATAGCTTCACGAATTTTTCGTGCAGCAGTTCCGTCTCCATAAGGGTTTTCCAGTGAGGTAATCATCTGTCGATATTTTTCGTCAAAACATGCTTTTTCAAGAGCATTTGATATTTCGCCTGGTTTGTAATCAACAAACTCAACGTTTCCTGCATTCAGACGTCCTTTCTGCCTATTACCAATATTCACCACTGGAAGCTTGTAGTGCGGAGCTTCAAGTATACCCATGCTGGAGTTCCCAACTAGAGTTTTGGCATGACGCATTAGGTTTACAAAAAGGGAACGTGAAAGTGTTAAAACTGAGTGAAACCAGTCTTTTGAAGCATATTTTTGAATAACCTCACGTATGAGTTGTGAGCCCGGATCTGAATTAGGGGGAATACAAACCACCTGATAGTTTTTTGAGGTGCAGAATTTTTCCAGAGCTTGCATTGTAATTTGCATTTGACTAAAACTCTTGTCCAGTTCAGAGGAGAGTGGATGAATGATGAGAACTAAAAAATTTCCTTCAAAAATAGGTAACTCCAGCGAATGTGAAAGCTTGGCAAGTGGAATCTGTTCCGTTTGATCAATGTTCAGATAAGCAGGATTCCCGGTACAGTGAATGCGGAATTCTTCTTCCCCAATGTTCCGGAGGTTTTGAGCATACTCCCGGGCGGTGCAACAGTGTAAGTGAGCGAGTTTGGAAACCGCAAAGCGGATGGGATCATCCGCATTTCCATACACCGGATCGCCTCCTCCAAGATGAACAACCAGCGTTTCTGTATAGTTGCCAACAACTGCCGTTGCAATACTTTCTTCTCGGTCGCCAA
>CAZMXD010000263.1:0-2910 GCA_964570185.1 uncultured Nitrospina sp.
CCCTTCTGTACCAATTTTATTTTGACCTAACTTTAATGATTCAAGATTTACAAAGTTTTGGGATTGCGCTATTGCCAACGCACCCTCATCACCAATACTGTTAAAATTTAAATTCAACTTTTTTAGTTTTCCAAAACTACTGGATCGAGCCAAAGCCTTTGCTCCCGTATCTGTTATGTTATTTTTTGAAAGATTTAGCGAAACCAGTTTCTCTAATTTTACCGACCGGGATAGCGCAATCACCGCCTTATCCGACAAGTCATTATTTTTTAAATCCAAAACTTCCAATTTGTTAGCAAATGGTGATTGCAACAAAACATCAACACCTAAATCGCCAATCAAACCAGCGCCAACCTCGTTAAGTCGGTTAGTCCGATTTAATTCTTTCAACCATTCCATCAATTGGAAACGTTTCCAAGCATCTTTCCCAGCTTTTTTAATAGGATTGTAAGTTAAGTCGATACTTTTTAGACGTTTTAACTTGATAGAGTGAGTAAGTTCTATGGCTCCCGAGTCTCGAAGCTGATTGTAGTTCAGGTTCAATTCCTCCAATTGAGAAAGGGTATCCGAATCAGCAATCAAAGATGCGCCTTCATCCGTGATTCGGTTATGGTATAAATTTAAAACCTTCAAATTAGATAAGAATTGTGATCTGGAAATATATGCAACACCCTTATCAGTTATATTATTATTTTCCAAGTAAAGAGCCGTCAGTTGACCAAGGTTTTCGGATGCGGCCAGCATGCGCGCCCCTTCATCTCCGAAGTTCCCTTTATAAAGGATTAGGGTTGATACTGTTTTCAATAGTGGCAACTTGGCCAAATGACTCACTCCTTCATCACCTAAATTTTTGCCGTTGATTCTAAGCAGCTTTTCATTTCGTTTTAACTTTTTCTGGATGTACTTTTCAATTTCTTCGCCTGTCATTTTTCCCGACGTGAAACCAAGGGCAAATAAACAAAGAAAGCAAATAATAATTTTTAACACTTGCAATGACGGATTCATCTTTAGGGATTTTTATTTCAGAGTTTATTAAATGTAATGATATCGGCCTATTCTACCTATCTATAGAATTGTTTTCAATTTCACTTAATCGCGCCTCTAAATCCTTTACCTTTCGAGCTAAATCGGGAAGTTTAGGTAAGGCAGCCACGTAGCGCTTCCATGTGCCGGTTGGAACTGCCGGCCAACCACTCACTACAGCATTGTTTTCCAGGTCGCGAAAGGTTCCTGTTTTTGCGGTTAGTGTTACATTATCGCCAAGGGTTACATGATCGGCCAATCCCACTTGGCCTGCCAATACCACATGGTGACCCAACTTACAACTTCCTGCCAAACCCACCTGACCTACTAAAATGCAATGTTCCCCCACCTTGCAGTTATGGGCAACCTGCACTAGATTATCAATTTTAGTTCCCGCTTTAATAAGAGTTGTATCCATAGCTGCTCGATCTATGCAGCTATTAGCACCAATTTCCACAAAATCTTCAATCACCACCCGTCCAAACTGGTTAATCTTATAATGACAACCCTTTTCATCCAAGGTGTAACCAAATCCATCTGCACCAATTACGGTACCAGAATGAATGATGACATTCTTTCCCAATTCCGATTTTCGATAAAGCGTGACATTGGGGTAAATAATACAATGGTCATCAATTTTGCAATTGTTACCGATCACTACGTTAGGATGCAACACCACATTATTGCCAATGGAGACAGCATCTCCAACGCAAACTCCTGCGGAAATAGTCACTTTCTCCCCCAGCTTTACATTGTCTCCAACGACTGCGCTTGGATGGATTCCAGGTCTCGGACGAGGTTCCGGATGAAATTCTTTGACCAACCGCGCAAAGGCAAGCTCGGGTTTTGTGACAATAATTTGCGGAATTGTTACGTCAATCGGTTTGGCAACCAACACTGCTGATGCTTTAGAATTTTTTAATGCATCTAAATATTTGTTTTGCATAAAGAAGGTAATATCACCCTCTTGTGCATCATGAACACCGCGAACTCCATTAATTTCAATAGAACCTTCTCCATTCAAGGTTCCAGATACTAATGAAGCAACCCTTTCCAGCTTCATACTACCCCCTTCCAGGTTTTCAAAATAGTTCTAGACACAACTTTATATTAATTTTCAAATCACAAAATTTTGATTGATGGGATTGACTTTCCCATTTACCAACTCAAGCACCCTATCTAACTGTCCGGCAACCTTTTGACTATGAGTTACCAGGACAAAAGTCTGATTAAATTCCTTATTTAGTTTGCGAATTAACTCAATTAATTGGTCACTGGCATTTGTATCCAAGTTTCCAGTCGGTTCATCTGCAAGCAATAAATCTGGCTGATTCATCAACCCCCTTGCCAAGGCAACCCGTTGGCTTTCTCCACCGGACAATTCCGCCGGTTTATGGTGCATTCTATCTTTCAGAACCACTTCACCTAAAAGATACTCGGCCCTTTCTTTAGCAACAGAAGGTTTTTCATTCTGGATTAAAGCTGGAAACATAACATTTTCTAAAGCCGTGAAATCAGGCAACAAATTAAAAAACTGAAATACGAATCCAACATGAATGTTTCTAAATTTTTCCAGAAAAGAATTTCCCTGACAATAAATATTCTGACTCTTAAACAAGACATCACCCTTTGCAGGTTTATCCAATCCTCCTAGAACATGCAATAAGGTACTTTTGCCGACACCTGATGCACCAACAATTCCCAACACTTCTCCCGAAAATATTTTCAGATGTGTATCATTGAGAACATGAATAGTCTCGCGTTTGGTGGCATAACTTTTATTAACACCTATTGTTTCGATTAGACATTTTTTTTCTATACTTTCAGTATTATTCATAACGCAGACCATCAACAGGGTCCATTCGAGAAGCCCGCCACGCCGGATAT
>CAZMXD010000264.1:0-2888 GCA_964570185.1 uncultured Nitrospina sp.
TACAGCCATTGCCTCAAGCATTGCCATATTGTAACCATCTTCATATCCCTCTACAGTAGTATTTAAATAAACCCGGTTAGCCCTGAAATGAACTAGAAGATCTTCAAAACCATTAGATATTCTTGATTCTTTAATATCAGGGTTCATTCCCAGAGTAATCACTGAATGGTTTTCAGTAATTTTTTCACCCAAAGAGTACCCCATCATAAGGTCACGCTCCTTGAGCATATTACCCACCCGTAATAAATTCTTATCTACCCCCGTATAACCACCGTATTCAGAAATATCCAAACCCGGTAAAATAATATTTCCGTCCATGTTCCAATCAGCTTTTTTAAATTCTGAAATAAATACTTTGGTGGTACCGTCTAAAAGTGGTCCTATTTTTTTCAGATATTCATTTCTACTTATCTTTTCTTTAGCCAAATTTATTTCCGTAGTAAGACAATTATGAAAAACTAATATTTTAGGAAGAGAATATTCCTGCACGCTTATTAGGTCCTTAACGTTATGTGCAATAATGCAATCAATCTCACCTTCTTCTAATTTTTTATGGGCTTTAGCCATTGATATCAAAGTAATATTATCGGGAACCGGACGCATGTTGTGGTCCCACCGCCTCAAGTTATCTGACGCAATTTCAGGTTCTACGACCAGAAAATCCTGATTTAAACGAGATAAGAGGCACAGATAGGGTTCGTGCCAGTTATAGGTGAGAATTTTTAATTTCATCAATGATAAATCTCCAAATCAAAAGTATGACTCCATTATATTTTCGGAAAATAGAGCAAATCACTTAATCCCAAATATGTTGGTTTTTTCTACAAAATTTGCCTTCCCCCTTTGATATAAATAGCTATAATATTTGCTTTTCCAGAAACGTGGTCTTGGCATCTAAAAACAGATCTTTAAGTGTAAGCAAACGGGTTCAATAAAATTAAAAAAATCCTTTATTTTTAATTATTTAATAAATATTTCCTAGAAATTATGCAATACGACCCTAATTCCAAAAAAATCAAAAACAGAGAAAAATTAATTCAGTACCGTCGAGCATTCCAAAACAAAAAACCAATGCACGATGAAATCCCTCAAGGTGAAGGAGAACTGAATCGAGACGGAAATCCTAAAATTCCACCAGGTCAACGAGTCGTTGAAAACTGGCCAGTTTTAGATTTAGGCGTGACACCCGAATTGGATGAATTCAACTGGAATTTAACCGTTTCTGGCTTGGTAAAACATGTAAAAACTTTTAATTGGGATACGTTTCAGGCGTTGCCTCAAACCAAGGATATATCCGACTTTCACTGTGTAACCACATGGAGTCGTATGAATAATCAGTGGGAAGGCGTTAAGTTCTCTGATATAGCAGCAAGTTGCGAAATATTACCTAGCGCAAAATATGTATTTATTAAAGCCTGGGATGGCTATTCCACAAACTTACCTCTGGAAGAAGCAATGAAATATGATGTTCTTCTGGTTCACAAATGGGAGAATCACCCATTAACCAAAGAGCACGGAGGACCTGTACGTATGATCACACCTCAACTTTATGCTTGGAAGGGTGCTAAATGGATCGGAGAGATTATATTTCGTGATTATGATGAATTGGGGTTTTGGGAAAAAAGAGGGTATTCCAATTCGGGTGAGCCTTGGTTAAACGACCGATATTCATAAATAATTTCAGGTTACTCGGAGAGTTTTCAGGTTTTTAAATGATTCGGATTCCATGATTACCTGCACACCAGCATCCCCTATACCAGTATCAAACATTAATAGAGTTTCGATATTGACCAAAGTTTTGGTTTTAGCGATATACTGCGCCGAATCTAAATTCAAGTAATTTCTGGCCAGATTTAGATGCTTTACCCTTTGCAATACTTTTGATTTTGCAAGAATTTTAACTCCTTTTACAGAAAGATCGGTTCTATAAAGATTGAGCTTTCTCAAATTTGCAAAAGCTGAAGCCTTTGCTAAAGCAATAATCGGTTCATCGCCTATCGCATTCTCTTGAAAAATTAATATTTGTAGCTTTCGAAACTTTTCGCATTTCACAACCGCCATTGCTCCCTCCGGCCCGATATTATTATAGCGTAAATCAAGAAGAGACAAATTCCCTATAAAATTAGCGGTCGGAAGAGCTTTAATTCCCTTATTCGAAACATTATTATCTCCTAGATACAAACGTTTCAATTTTTTAAACTGATGACTATGAAACAAGTGGTGCGCCCCTTTCCAAGTTAATTTGTTCCGGCTGAGATCCAAATTTTCGACATCAAAATTCCTATTAGTACTTACCAAGGCCTCTACACCTTCATCTCCAATAAACTTTCCATTTAATTCTAAAGCCTCACCATCTTCAGAAATGCACTCATCGATGACTCGATTAATATATTCAAGTTTTGTGGTAGTAACCAAATTAATTTACCTTAGACTTCAGGTTTACAGTACAGCGAAATCCAATATCAGTAAAACCGCGAGAAAACGGATTGCTCCAATCTCTATAGCCAGATGCCATAGCTTTAATCGAATCAGACCAAGATCCACCTCGTCTAACTTTCATAATACCCTTCATAGGTCCCCTCGGGTTTTTTAAAATATCATCATAATAAAATCTTACCGAAAACCAGTCACCAACCCCCTCCCAGACATTTCCTGCCATATCGTAAAGACCATTTTCATTGGGGGAAAAACTGCCGACAGGCATAGCCTTATCATGCAGCTTCAATCCGCCTCGGGCTGGCGGATTCATAAGATCGAATCCGCTTCCCCAAGGAAAGTCACAGCCATTTCCATTCCCCGCAGCTTTTTCCCATTGTGCTTCGCTGGGAAGAGATTTTCCGACTAAATGGCAATAATCAGCAGCCTCATACCAACTTATTTTGGAAACC
>CAZMXD010000265.1:0-2864 GCA_964570185.1 uncultured Nitrospina sp.
CTCGTATCAGGAACCCGCAGGCCACCCCTGATTTGATCCGGAAACGTGCGTGATTTAATTTTCTGGAATTCTTCCTAAAAGGAAGCCAAATTGTGGCTTAGACTACCATATTCCAATGTGGGTGACAATATGGAACCCGATGAATAGAATTAAAATTGCGGATTTTTCCCTTTTTTTTCAGCTTTTTAACAATCGGAACTTCAAAAAGAAAAGAGCAACACTGACTTTTTTTAAGTGCGTAAATCTGCTAACTTGGATTTAAGAACGCAAACCCTGTTAACCTACTAATTATTTGATTATTTTTCGATGGCTCAAAAATTTTTAATTGTCAATACAACTGGAATGGGAGATTGCCTTTGGGGAACCCCTGGAATCCGGGAGCTAAAAAAAGCTTTTCCTAATGCTCAAATTGATCTGATTGTAAAAAAGGAATGGCTACCTCTTTTTAAGAATAATCCGCATTTATCAAATATCTACCCCTACCAAAACAGATGGTATGCACAATTTCTTCTTGGTTTGAAACTTTTGTTTAATAAAGAATTTTCGCAAATCTTTATTTTCCATGCAAATAGTGATTTTAGCAGAATGAAATCTTTTTTGAAATCATCACCCATTTGGAATCATCAAGGACATGAATGGTGCCCAAAACAATTCAATTTAAAGTCTAAATGGTGTGAAGAATCACTCTCATTCGAAAAAAATCTCCACGCAATTGAACGCCGACTGCTCATGTTAAAAGAAATTAAAGTCGAACCAAAGCAATCTCAAATGGAAATATTTTTCAGCGATTCTGAAGAAAAGGCCTTCGATGCTTACTTATATGAAACCGGTTTAAAATCCCCCTTCGTGGTTTGTCACGTAGGGGCCAGATCTAAGGATCGACTTTGGGAAGCAAAAAATTTTTATAACCTCACTAACTTAATACTTAAAGAAACAAATTTTAATATTGTTTTTGGTGGCAATAAAAATGAATTGGAAATTTTAAAAACTCTAAATCTGACATACAGTAATAGAATTTTTTTCGGTTTTAATATGTCCATCGCCAACTACGCTTACCTCTTGAGCAAAGCAAGGCTTTTAATATCTAATAATACTGGCCCTATGCATATCGGTTATGCAGTAAAAACACCTACGATTGGGATTTTTCAAAATGTAGGAAATGGTCGCCCCGATTTAGTCGGGCCTTATAAGCTGGACAAAACTTTTTATCCTGTGGTGAGTTATTTGGAGGGGTCAACAAGCGTAGAAGAAGTCTGGCAAAAATTTAAGACTATCTATCAAACAATCGAGCAAGATAACAAAGATTTGAATTTAGGCTAAGCGGGACTGAATTAATAACCAAACTATGACCCTAAACAATTACCTCTTTCCTTTAAAAATCTAGTTATTTTATTCCGCTTGCGATTTTTATTTTACCGGTTCAATGGCTTTAGAAACAGGTTCCGCAACCAAATCATAATCAACCGCAGCAGTAATCCTTGCGGAAATGATTTGCCCCGGTTCGGCTTCACATTTTTCCAAGATTACTTGGCCGTCTATATCGGGAGCTTGGGATGCAAGTCTGCCAGTCATAATATAGTTTTCCTGTGCGTCGAAACCTTCCACCAAAACAGATTGAATGTGCCCGACTTTTTCCTGATTTTTTCGTAACGTAATATATTTTTGGGATTCCATTAGAATATTTTTTCTTTCCATCTTAACTTTCTCAGGAACTCGGTCAGGATAATCAAACGCAGTGGTTCCTTCTTCATCAGAATATGTAAAAATACCTACATGATCGAACTGTATTTCAGACAGAAAGCGAAGCATATGTTTAAAATGCTCATCTGTTTCTCCAGGGAAGCCCGTTATAAAAGTGGTTCGCAAAGCCATATCGGGAATTTTTAAACGTAGTTCATCGAGCATTTTTCGAATTCCGCTTTCGGTTTCCTGACGTTTCATAGTCTTTAATATTTCATTATGCGTATGCTGCAACGGAACATCAATGTAACGGCACACCTTTTCCTCAGAGGCAATATAATCAATTAAATTTGAATTTATAAAAGTTGGATAGCAATACAAAAGCCGCATCCATTCCAAACCATCAATCTTTACCATGCCTTTTAACAATCTTGCCAAACCGTCTTTCATGGCAAGATCGAACCCATACATTGTGGTGTCTTGGGAAATTATATTAAATTCTTTTACTCCTCTTTGGGCTAGATTTTCTGCTTCCGCCAAAATGGATTCTGGCGACCGGCTACGCATAGGACCGCGCATTTTAGGAATGATGCAAAAGGCACAACGGTTGGAACAACCCTCTGAAATTTTTAAATATGCCGTGTAAAAAGCAGTGGTCAATAACCGGTCCGTATAAGATTCGTAATACTCAGCAGGCGTTGCCACATAATTGCGATTGTTAAAATCGACATCTTCAAGAATATATTTTAATTGCGGGTACTGTCCAACCCCAAGCATATGATCGATTTCAGGAATTTCGTCTAAGAGTTCTTGTGTATGACGTTCCGCCAAACAACCAGTAACAATTAACTTTTCGCATTTTCCACTGGTTTTCTTATGAGCCATTTCGAGAATTGCTTCAACCGATTCTTTTTTTGCGGACTCAATAAACCCACACGTGTTAACTATTATAATCTCCGCATCTTCTTCATCGGAAGTGAAGTCATAACCCGAAGTTGCAAGATCGCCCAGAACTCGCTCAGAATCAACAGTGTTTTTTGGGCATCCCAAACTAACCATTCCAACTTTTTTCATCATAATCCGTTTTTAAAATTAAAATTATAAGGCTAAAAATTATTCAGCCTTGAGTACCTTTAAGCTTTTTTTCCATTCGCCGAACTAATTCATCAAAATCATTTTTTTTT
>CAZMXD010000266.1:0-2863 GCA_964570185.1 uncultured Nitrospina sp.
GAAAGCCATGTCCATGACGTTATCGTTACCAAAGAAGCACCTAATTATCACATCGACTAGAGCACCTATAAATCCTGCATGTCAGACTTACTGCACGAACAGAAAATTTTAATTCTTGATTTTGGGTCGCAGTACACTCAGAACATCGCCCGTAAGGTTCGTGAATGCGAAGTTTATTGTGAAATTCATCCATGCACCATAACTATGGATAGAATTTCTGAATTCAATGCGAAGGGTATTATTCTTTCTGGCGGGCCTGCAAGTGTTCTTGATTCAGACTCTCCTTTATGTAGCTTAAAATTGTTTGAATTGGGAATTCCCGTTTTAGGAATCTGTTATGGAATGCAGTTGATCACGCACTTATTAGGTGGAAAGGTCAATCCTTCGAAACAGCGTGAGTTTGGTCGCGCAGAATTGAAACTAAAGGAATTTTCTCATCTATTTGAAGAAGTAAAAAATAATTCAACCGTATGGATGAGTCATGGTGACCGAATTTCCAAGTTACCCAAAAAATTTAAACCCATAGCTTTCACTGGAAATTCCCCATTGGCAGCTATTGAGGATCCCATAAAAAAAATTTATGGCCTGCAATTTCATCCGGAAGTCCTTCATACCGTTGAAGGCGAAAAAATCCTTAAAAATTTCCTGTTTAAAATCTGTGAATGCGACACCAATTGGAAAATGGAATCCCTGGTAGATTTCATGGTTCGGGATATTTGCAAACAAGTGGGCAATGAAAAAGTAATCTGCGGACTCAGCGGCGGAGTAGATTCCTCGGTAGCTGCGGTGCTAATCCATAAGGCCATTGGAGACAACCTTTATTGTCTTTTTATCGACAATGGGCTCCTTCGCACAGGCGAAAGGGATAAGGTAGAAAAAACATTTCGCGAAAACTTCAAAATCAATTTGGATGTGATTGATGCTTCAAACCAATTCTTGGACAAATTGGAAGAAGTAACCGATCCCGAACAAAAAAGAAAATCCATAGGCAACACTTTTATTGAGATTTTTGAAAAAGAAGCAAAACGTCTTGGCAACTTCACCTTTCTTGCGCAGGGAACCTTATATCCAGATGTAATTGAATCTGTCTCATTTAAAGGGCCCTCGGCAGTTATCAAATCGCACCATAATGTGGGCGGCCTGCCAGAAAAAATGAATTTGAAATTACTGGAACCATTTCGCGAATTATTTAAAGATGAAGTCCGGGAATTGGGGAAAGAGATGGGAATATCCGATGAAATAATCAATCGTCAACCATTCCCTGGTCCGGGACTGGCTATACGCATTCTCGGCAACATTACCCGTGAACGGCTCGCTATTCTTTGTGCCGCAGACAAAATTATTCTTGAAGAAATAAAAGCCGCAGGACTCTACAACGATTTATGGCAATCATTTGCTGTACTGCTTCCCGTCAAAACCGTAGGAGTAATGGGAGACTCTCGCACTTACGAAAATGTCATAGCTATCAGGGCTGTCACCAGCACGGATGGCATGACGGCAGACTGGGCCCAATTGCCTTACGAATTACTAGGCACCTTTTCAAATCGCATTATTAACGAAGTTCATGGTGTTAACCGCGTGGTTTACGATATTAGTTCCAAACCCCCGGGCACCATAGAATGGGAATAGTTTTTGATTATAGGTTATTGATTTATAAAGATAATAAAGTTAAACAAAAGTTGATCGCCTATAAACTAAAATTTAAATGAAAAAACAAATTAAAAAAATACTCAAAAATATCTTTGGCGCATTTGGATTTGATTTATTCATTCTTAGAAAAAACCCTGTGTCAAAAAATATACCTTTTGATAAAAACACTTGGGAGGCTTTCTCTGGTCAAAACGCACTAATTAATTTAGACAACGAAGGAATAATCAGAGCGGACGGTGGAGAGTCACAAAATATTTATAAAGAACTGCGACATTATAGTCTGCTCCAAATGGCGCAATATGTTCTAGATAATAATTTAGAAGGTGAATTTGTTGAGTGTGGTTGTTGGCGAGGTCATTCAGCCTATTGCATAGCAAAATTGATGAGTAACCAGAGAAGTGATAGGAAACTTCTAATATTTGATTCTTTCGAAGGGCTCTCAAAACGAACCCATCATGATAAAACACGTTTTAATCTCAGTAAAAAGGAACTCGAAGACGAAAGAAAACTTTTTTCCTGTTCTGAGGATAAGGTTAGAAATGTACTAAGAGATTTTGACTTTATTAAATATTATAAGGGTTGGATTCCTACAAGATTTAATGAAATTAATAACACCAAAATCTCATTTCTTCATATCGATGTTGACCTATATCAGCCAATTAAAGACACTCTCGATCATTTGTATCCTAAAATCGTGAATGGAGGAGTTGTTGTTTTTGATGACTATGGGCATTCAAGTTTTGATGGAGCTAAAATTGCCGTCGATGAGTTTCTGAAAAAAAATAAGTGTTCATTTTTTTACGAAGTACCAATGGGCAGCGCTTTTATAATTAAATAGGTTATAAGGATAGACTTAGGGAATAGTTTTTTAATTATAAGTCATTGATTAGCAACTTATGGCCCCGTGGCTTGCTGAATGAGGTTAGTCACACTCGCATCCAGTTTTATTTCCTAATTTGATCGAGGTTTTCTGCCACAGTGGGGTTTTCCGTAATGTTGTTCATTTACAAGCAATAATATTTGCTTTTAAAAAAGATCTTCATCCTTGTGGTGTTGATTGAATTGATTAGATTCGTAAAAATTAAAATAATTCTAAAAAAACACCTGAAAATATAATCCTTAAGAATAGATCTTTACAATAACTATTTTTATCAGAACTAAGGGGTATTGCCTTTCAAATGTTCTTTGATTTTATTTAAGAGCATATTAAGTT
>CAZMXD010000267.1:0-2863 GCA_964570185.1 uncultured Nitrospina sp.
TTCGTCAACACCGTGGAGCAGTCCTCCGCACTCTAAAAATTATCCAAGAAATACATCCTGTGTAAACTCCGGGTTTTGATTTATGACCTTAATCTATCAAATTCTCTCTATACTGATTTCCGTTGTGATAGTTCCCTTATTCACCGTAATATCTTTCTTCTCTAAATATAAATTTAAATTTCTTTTACACCATTTTGGTTTCGTCCCATCCATCATAAGAGACGAAAGAAAAATCCTTTGGTTTTACGCTCTTTCACTGGGAGAAGTGAAGGCTGTCAAGCAAGTTCTAAAAAAAATAAAACAGAAGGACTCAAGTCTACGAATCGTAGTCTCCGTTACCACCGACTCTGGCTACGAAGGTGCTTTGGAACATCTTAAAATGGTAGAAAATATTTTCTTTCAACCCTTAGATTGTTTCCCCTTCATCTGGTTGGGGCTGAGAAAAATTCAGCCTGACCTATATGTGATAAACGATACTGGTTTCTGGCCTGGTTTAATTGACCAGCTACACAAAAAAAAGATCCCTATAGTTTTGTTCAATGGTCGAATTTCAAATCGTTCGGCAAAAGCTTATCTTAAAGCAGGGTCTCTTTTTAAAAATTTGTTCCAAAAATTCGATCGACTTTGCATGCAAAACGAAAATAGTCGACTAGCTGCCTTATCTCTGGGAGTGAACCCAAAAAAAGTGGAAGTAGTTGGTGACCCAAAATGCGATACTTTACAAACAATAACAGAACAAGAAAAGAAAAAATTACAGAGGATCTTTAAATTAAAAACGGATTGCCCTATATGGATAGCTGGAAGCACCCATGCTGGGGAAGAAGTAATCATTTTGGACGCTCATCAGCAATTAAAGAAAAAATACCCCCATCTAATTCTAATTCTTGCCCCAAGGAGAATAGAAAGGACTGGAGAAGTAGTTAAATTGCTGGAGAAAAAAAATATTTCTTTTTGCCGTCGGTCTTTGTTGGGAAACACTGAGCCCGTTGATGTCATCCTTCTAGATACCATGGGTGAATTAGCAGAGCTTTATTCACTGGGACAAGTGGCTTTCGTTGGCCGTAGTCTGATTGAGCCAGGTGGTGGACACAGTCTTATTGAACCTTTGTCGCACGGTGTGGTTGTTTTACATGGACCCCATATAGAAAATATAGGTTCTGTTGCTAATGAAGCAAACAAGCTTGGGCTGGCTTTTACCGTTTATAATGCAAAAAGCATTCAAGAAAAAATCCATGCCCTTTTGGAAAACAGCAATCATCGCATCGAATTAGTTGTAAAGGCAAAATCCTTCATAAAAGATCGAAAAGGAGGCACAGAAAAAATGGCATCCGTTATTTCGGATATTTTAAAATCTTAATTTTTTTTATTAGTCGCTTTGCTCACAAAAAAAATAGAAATACAGGAAAGAAAAAAAGCTGGCACTAGTTCATAAATAATAGAATCGGACAAACCTGAGATTTTCCAAACCAGCGTGATCCCAAATCCAGTCAACATTCCCGCAACCGCACCCTGATGCGTCACTTTTTTCCAGTATAAGGTAAAAAGTATCAACGGACCAAAACTCGCGCCCAAACCCGACCATGCGAACAAAACGAACCAGAAAATAACGCGGTTTTCTCCTAACGCAATAAACATGGCACCCAATCCTAATAAAAGAACCGTGAGTCTGCTTACAAAGATTATTTTTTCATTCGATAAAGACTGATTTAATATTTTGGAATAGATATCATGGGCCACAGTCGAGGCTGCAACCAAAATTTGCGCAGAAACCGTAGACATGATTGCAGATAAAACTCCTGTCAACACAATAGCCGTCAAAAAAATTGGCAAGAGTTGCTCTGCAGCTTTTGGAAATAAATGTTCAGGATCTTCCAATCCAGGGAATAGTACCCGCCCACAAATCCCTAATAAAATGGATGAGGAATACATTAGCAAGCCCCACCCTAGAGCAATCCAAGTTCCATTTTGAATAGCCCGGGTGTTTTTTGCGGCCATATAACGAGTAACTACATGTGGCTGCCCTGGATATCCCAATCCAATCCCCAACAAACCAACCATTGAACCGACAAATGCAGCAGTAGATTTTCCACCCATCCATTCAAGCGTTTCCGGAGAAATTTTTTCTATTTCTATTAGCATCTCGGAAAAACCACCTAAACTACTCATGGCCGTCATAGATAAAACAATCAAACCAAAGACCATGATGAGACCCTGAATAAAATCAGTCCAAGCAACAGCACGTACACCTCCCATCATTGTGTAGCCCAACACAATAGCGCCTCCAATGGTAATGCTTAAAATATGCGGCACACCAAAAACCGCTTCAAACGTTTTTCCAATTGCCGTGAATTGCGCCGCAACATAAGCAATCATGCAGGAAAATATAATAACGACAGATATCAAACGCAGGAGATGGTTTTTATCATTAAAATAATTTTCGAGATAATCGGGCAGGGTAACTGCCTGAATTTCTTCAGACCCTTTTCTAAGCTTTTCTGCGATAAAAAACCAGTTGATAAGATAACCCATCAGGCATCCTGGCAAAAACCAGATTGCAGATAGACCCTCCTTATAGGCAAGCCCTACCGTACCCAACACTGCCCAAGCACTTTCTGAACTGGCTGTAGAGGATATAGCCGTAACCCAGGCTTTTAAAGAGCGGTCTGCAAGGAAAAAATCCAAAGAAGAAAGTGTTTGACGTGACGTCGTCCATCCTATTCCCAACATTACGAGCACATAGATGAAAAAAACTACTGCTATAGTTCCTGAAAGTTCGGTCATTTATATACGTGCCGCATGGGCAACTTAATCTGGATTATTAAATCTCTCATAGATCTCACCAATTTAAAATTATCATTTTTTT
>CAZMXD010000268.1:0-2862 GCA_964570185.1 uncultured Nitrospina sp.
AGACTAAGTAACTCATATGAATAATAAGAATTTACGTAAAGGGTGTACAATACTCGACCGTTACGCAATAATTTGTATTCAGGTCTTATATCATCCCCCAAATCATTAGGGTTGTTAAAAATATCGCAGTAGTTTTTTTTTCTGAGGTATGATTCATACACCATCGTTTTAAACTCAAACCATATTTCGCGTGAGTTTTTGTCGGCTTCAGAAAAATCAATCGGCAGAATTGTTTTGTGTGGAATAAATGGGATATAGCTTTGCAAGCCTGTACACCCAGAGATGATTAACGCGATACAAAATATGTAAGCAAGTTTTCTCATCTATTCCTTCGCTTCTATAAGAACGATATTTCTTTTTGCTTTCTCGATGAAATTAGCGAGAGTGTTTTCAGGTTCTGAAGGAACAACTACAATACCTCTAGATGCAATCAGGGTTTGCGGGAGCATCGGCAACAGTGCTGAGATATAACTGGACTTGATCGCATAGTTTACGTTTTGGGGTAAGGTGCCGAAAGCTTCGACTGCAGCCTTAGGGTCAAGCGAAGATGTGGTTATCCCGATTACCTCGCCTTTTGAGTTAAAAAGCGGGCCACCGCTGTTACCAGGTTGTATCTCAACACTAACTTGAAAGACCGTTGGATCATCCTGTAGTCCTGATGTTGCATTCACAACACCCTCCGTGTATTTCGGATTGTCACCCATAAGAAAGTGAGCGGGATAACCAATAGTAAATACCTTGTCCCCCATTTTTATATTGGACGCATCGCCAATCTTTAAATTGCTTGGCGGTAATTGCGGTTGCCGTGCCAGTTTCAAAAACGCAATATCATTTTGAGGGTCTTTTAGTGCAACCTCGGCTTCAATCTTTTCACCATTAAGAAATTTGACCTTGATGTTGTTAGTACCACGAACCACGTGCCAGTTGGTAATAACGTAATCTTTAGAACTAAACAAGAAACCTGTTCCGGAGTAAACACTTTCGACTGCTTGTGGCGGTTGTTGAGAAGAAGGTGGGGACGAAACATTTCCTACGAGACTTACCATCGCTTCCTGAAAGCCGGGATAACTGTACCATTGTTTGATAGCCATATTTAATGCAGGGTTTAAAGACCCCGATCCTTTTAATATTCCGCTCCAAACAGGATCGTCAATATTCGTCTGATATAGCTTGAGGTTAATTTTTACTGTTACTATGAATGATGCACTAAAGTCACTTAACCTGAAATTTTCTATAGAAGCATTAAGAACTCCATCTGCCAACCCTCGGTCTTTAACTGTCTTAATTCCAAACCTGCGAACTTCTCTTTCTAATGCTTCAAGAATAATTTCAGGTGGAGCTTTTGAGGTTAGCCAGAGTCCCTTATCAAGCCCATCAAATCGTTGGATAAGCAATTGGTCTTCCTCAAATCTTCCAGACGACCAACTAACGATACCTTCTTTATGTTCCAATGCAAAATTTCGGTTGTCTGTAACGGGTTCGATATATAGGGTTGGTCGCTTGTCTTTTAGTTTGAAAAATGGATTCGGGGAATCTAGGGGATCATATGATACATTTAAAATCACGCCGATGTTACCGCATCCAAACAAAAATAAAGCAATACAAAATATGTAAGCAAGGTTTTTCATCTATTCTTTCCCTTCTATAAGAACGATATTATTGGATACCTGCTCAATAAAGTTAGGAAGTGATTTTTCAGGTTCGTTAGGAACCACAACAATGCCTGTATTGGAAAGCATCAACTCAGGAATCGTTGATAGAAGATTTTTCAGGAACGAGGATTTGATAGCATAGTTGACATTCTGCGCTATCGCCCCCATAGCATCCATCGCGAAAGAAGACAACGAGGCGGTTGTGATACCTATCACTTCTCCTCGCTCGTTGAACAAAGGCCCTCCACTGTTTCCAGGTTGAACAGGCAAACTGACTTGAAAGAAAGCAGGATCATCCTTTAATCCGGTCATCGCATTGATGACTCCTTCGGAGTACTTTGGTTTCTCACCCATAATTTTAGAGGCAGGATAACCAATGGTAAAAATCTTTTCTCCCATCCTTGCCTGCGATGAATCGCCTAGCTTAATTTTTGTGGCAGATAAAGGAGAGGATTGTTCAAGTTTAAGAACAGCTATATCACTCCTTATGTCTTTGGCGACAACCTTAGCCTGAACCTTTTCACCGTTGGTGAACTTAGCAAGTATTGAGCCCGCTCCCTTTACAACGTGCCAGTTGGTGATGACATAATCTGTAGTGCTAAATAGAAAGCCTGTTCCGGAGTAAACACTTTCAACTGCTTTAGGTGGTTGTTGAGTAACGAACTGCGAAGGTGAGGGTGATAATTCATTTGATAATTTTGTTACCTCCAACATCGCACTACAGGAGGTAATTCCAGTAAGGCCATTTCTTCCCATTGATAAATTGATGCGTTGTTCAAGGATTGGTTCAATTTTTATCTTATTTTCTTTTGCAAAATCATAAGCAATATTTGTTATTTTGCTTTTACAGGCTAAACCAACAGCACCACTTTCGGGGATAAATTGGTATCTTTCATATTTCACAAAAACTTTGTAACCCGAACTATTTTCTTCTATTAAAAACTTAGTATTTTTATCCAAGTTATATTGTTGGAATTGTTTTTGGGAAAAATTGTGAGGAGTTGCACAACCAGAGATGAATAACGCAATAATAAATATGTAAGCAAGTTTTCTCATAATCCCATCACACTATTATATTCACTGCAAACACATCACCATCAGTGCCTGATTCTTCGCTATCTCTGCTAACTGTTCAGTAGATTTTTCTTCTGTTCTCTCAGACTTTTTTGAAGGCAGACCGCTCGATGTTAGAAACTGCCTTACTGTAGAT
>CAZMXD010000269.1:0-2821 GCA_964570185.1 uncultured Nitrospina sp.
ACGGCCGACCGAATACCTCTATTTTGTTGGCTGTAACGGATCTTTTGATACCCGAGGAAAAAAAATAACGGAAGCCGTTGTGAAAACTTTAAAAGAAGCCGGTGTTGAATTTTCAATCTTGGGAAATAATGAAGGTTGCACTGGCGATCCTGCCCGCAGGTCCGGCAATGAATATTTATTTGATATGCTGGCATCCGAAAATGCAAAAACCTTTAAAGATAATGGTGTGCGAAAAGTTGTTACGCATTGTCCGCATTGTCTCAACTCTTTAAAAAATGAATACCCTCAATTCGGCTCACAGTTGGAAGTAATCCACCATTCAGAACTTTTACAAAAATTTATTAACGAGGGGAAAATTTCCCCTAAACAGAATCAAGAAGAAAAAATAGTTTTTCACGATTCCTGTTACTTGGGCCGGCACAATGGAATTTATGAAGCACCTCGAGAAGTATTAAATCACACAGGGGGCCAAACAAAAGAAATCGAAAATAGTCGGGAAAGCGGCACATGTTGTGGTGCCGGAGGTGCCCGCTTTTTGTTAGAGGAAAATATAGGGACTCGCATGAGCCATCATAGACTCGACGAATTAATGGCCAATAAACCAGACACCATTGCCGTCTCATGCCCCTTCTGCGTTCTCATGTTGGAAGATGCCGCAAAAACCAAAAATTTAAAGGTGCAGGTAAAAGATATTGGAGAAATGATTTAAAAAAAACCTAAACAAATATTTTTTCAAACAACATTTTTTAATCGTTTAAGAGTTTCTTCTTTTCCGAGCAGCATAATAACATCATAAATACCTGGGCTTACCGTGGCTCCAGTCAAGGCAACACGCATTGGCTGCGCCAGCTTGCCAAGCTTCACTCCCTCTTCTTCCACTATTTTTTTAAATAATAATTCAATTTTCTCAACAGAGTAATCATCTAACGCCGAAAGTTTGGTAATTATTTTTTCGATTAATGGTTTTGATTCATCTGTTAAAAATTTGCTGCGAGCCTTTTCATCGAACTCCACCTGTTGCTTAAAAAAGAAAGCAGACTTTTCCGCCATTTCAACAAGAGTTTTGGACCTTTCATTGAGACAAGGAACCACACGCGCAATTTTCTGCCAACTCAGCCCGTGATCTTTTTGCAAAACTTCCGCCTTAATCAAATACGGTTCCAAGTACTTCGCCAGCTCTTCATTTGGAGTTGACTTGATGTAATGCTCATTGAGCCAAGATAGTTTATCCGCATCAAAAACCGCCGCAGATGTATGAACCGAATCAAAGGAGAAATGCTCAATCATCTCTTCACGCGAAAATATTTCTTGATTGCCGTGGGACCACCCCAAACGGGCCAAATAATTTATCATCGCATCGGGCAGATAACCCATATCACGGTATGCGAGCGCAGAGGTGGCGCCATGGCGCTTACTAAGACGGGTTTTGTCCTGCCCCAAAATCATCGAAATATGGGAAAATCTCGGTCGTTTAAAACCAAGAGCATCGTAAAGCAAACATTGCCGTGGCGTGTTCGATAAGTGGTCGTCGCCTCTAATAACATGCGTTATACCCATTTCTGAATCATCTACAACCACGACAAAATTATAAGTAGGACTCCCATCCGTTCTTTGAATAATAAGGTCATCCAACTCAGCAACATCAAAAGTCACCTTGCCACGCAGCAGATCTTCCACGACTACCAGCCCTTCAGAAGGGGCTTTGAATCGGATTACAAATGGCTCATGAGGTGCATCAGTGCGTTCACGGCAGGTTCCATCATATTTTGGTTTAACCCCTGCTTTTTGGGCATCGCTTCTTTTCTGATCTAGCTCCTCAGGAGTACAATAACAATGATAGGCTTTTCCCGTAGACAACAAACGCATTACTTTTTGTGAATAAATTTCTTGCCGCTCGGTTTGCCGAAACGGGCCTTCATCCCAATCCAAACCCAGCCAGCGCATAGATTCAAGAATTTCCTGAATGGATTCTTCAGTAGACCTGGAAAAATCAGTATCTTCAATTCTTAAAATAAATTTTCCACCATGATGCCTAGCGAACAGCCAGTTGAATAAGGCTGTTCGAACACCACCAATATGTAAAAATCCTGTAGGACTAGGGGCAAATCTGACTTTAATAGTTTCGGGCATGTTTTAACTTCGAAAACCTTGGTTTTTAAGTAAGGCTTAAGAGTAGCAAATAAAAGGAAATAAATTAAGAACAAGATTATAAAAGGACAAAAAAAAACAGCCGACCAGGGAATGGCCAGCTGTTTTTACTAGGGTAAGAACCTAACTCGCTTATTAAGTCCTTACTAAAAGAATCTTAGTTGCAAGTAACCGTTACTGCGTTGGTACCCGTATTGGTGATTGTCACTAATCCGCTGATATCGCCAATTGAGTCGCCGCGGCTGAATGCTTTCTGAGAGGTCAAGGTTACTTTATGTTTACCCATGCCGCCTCTTTGAGGTAAACCAGTGCGCCCACCATCAGAACCGTTAACACTATCGTTATTATCGTTTGGCCCCAATGTAACAGGAATGGTTGTGAAATTTTTAGATTTCCAAATTACCACATTTGCGCCACCACGATCATTGCTGGAGTAACCAAATTTGTCACTAGACTTGTTAGCAGGACCAGCGTTTTCAAATGTAATACTTTTTGCGTCGGTACATTTGGTCATTTCACCAGGAGCAATGCTACCTGCGTTAGCTGTCAGCGCAAAACCAGCGATGAAAGCAACCGTTAGAGCAAAAATCTTTTTCATAATCCCTCTCCTTTGCGTTAAAAAAACACTATTAAAAGAACACTGAAACAATCGCGTTTTATAGAGCTTTTCAAT
>CAZMXD010000270.1:0-2813 GCA_964570185.1 uncultured Nitrospina sp.
ACTTTCTACTAAAATTTTATATTTTCCAGCATCAGTATGTTGTTTAAATTCAGGGCCCTTCCAATACATGCTTTGTCCGAATGGTTCAAAAAATGTTTCCCAATCCTCTTTTCCCGGAATAAGGTTTCCTAAATTTTGGGCACCTTTAAAAATTTTTACTGTCACATTTTTCCCCGGCCCTTCTATAAAAGGAACCAAAACGTTTACATATAAATCAATAGCAGAACTTGTATTTATAATATAAGTATGTGGTTTTCCTGAAAGTTTTCCATAGTAAGCCTTGGATATTTCTGGATTAGTAATATTAATTTTTTCAGCATCTACTAGTCTTGGCTGGTGGGCGCAAACCTCCAAATTCCAACCAACCAAAACAAAAAAGGAAATCAGAGTTAAAATTCGGAAATTATTCATGAGCTTATAAGGTTATCGCAAATTATCTAAATCTTAAACCTTTGAAATGAATCGGGGATAGCAGGGGTTTTGACTTGGGTGGGAGATATTTTTTATCTTTAAACTTAACCAGCATCTTTAATATTTTCCCTGTTTTGTTCAGGGTAATTCAGCTTAATTAAAGTTTCGTAATATTCTTTGAATGATGGTAAATAGGAAACACCCTGAATATTGCAAGGGCTGCCTTTCCCCCCTGTAATTATCGAGATATCTTTGTCTATTATTTTTCTTAACTTAACCAGCATCTTTTCAGATGTCACCAAATCGAATTCATGGGATATACTAAATGTAATTAGTTTCGGTTTATATTTTATTGTTGCATCTAAAATTTCTTCTATAGGGTTGTCAACTCCAAGGTAAATTATCTTGGAGTTTGACACAGAAGCAACCATTGCACACATAAGGACCCCCAGGCTATAGCGCTCCCCAGGTAAAGTAGTAATCAGAACCCTAGGCCCTGTCTTTCTAATGTTCATTTGCCTCCATTTTTCACTTAAAAAACTCACTATGCATTCAGAGGCAAAATGTTCGTGAGAAATAGCCAATTCACCTGTCTCCCAACCTTCTCCTATTCTTTCCAATAAGGGCGTAGCAAAATTTAAAATAAAATCCAAGGCCCCATGACGGCCCAATTGCTCATGAAAACCGCTAAGAAGTGCATCGTCATTGCCAACATGAATCAATTGGATCCAACTTTCGATTATCATTTTATTGGATATGTGTTCATCTGATTGTTTTGGCTGGGTAAATGATTTTGGTTTATTTATTGACGCCAATCCAATCAAATCCTGCAATTCTTCCATTGTTGCTGTAACAACCTTACTCGCACGATATCCTGATTCAAGAGCATTGGCTATGGCTTTCAGGCGAGATACTTCTTCCTTTGGGTATCTTCTATGGCCGGAAGGGAGACGTTGAGAGTGCGGTGCTCCGTATCTTTTTTCCCAAACTCTCAACGTATGAACCCCAATTCCGGTCATCTCTGAAAGCTCGCCAATGGAAATATAATCTTTCATATTTGTTTTTATTTCTTTTTGGTCCTGATTTAATTTTAACAATGGATGCTTATCCTTGAATTGTCACTTGAGTTTTTAATCAAGGCCACATCATCAATATCCACGGTCTTTCCTAATTGCTTTTCAAATGAAATTTTTTCTATAAGATTGTACCCACGTTTACCCCAAGGGTTGATTATATCTATAATTTTTCCATCCCTACCAAGGTTAACTTCTATCCTGGCAAAATTACTACCTATATTTTCAACCACAAAATTAGAACTGCAACTCAACCTCCATCCTGGCTCAAGGACGGTCTGATGAATAGGAATATAATTTTTAGTTTTATTAGATGTGTAAGCGGCCCCAGCATCAGCCGATATTTCAATTCCGAAAATAATGCCTACAATTGCCGCAAATCCAATTAATTTTTTAAGCATTATTCTATCTCCTTATTTTGATTATAAGAAAGCTTAAAGGCAAACAACAAGAACAAAATACCGAATAATAAGTAAGAGAAATATGGTGAGACCAGCAAGAAAACTATGCTGATCTCTTCCACATTTGCCAACTCATGAATATTTACAACTTTTTGCATACTCATAATTTTTTGTATATTCACAATCTTTACCTAATTTTATAGTTTTTATAAGTTCTCATTTTTAAGTGGAGCCATGGCTACATTCTGCAACTCCTTATGACTAATAATTTTGATTCCAGAAGAAACTTTTTCAATTATGAACTCCTGATCATTAATCTTTGTATGAAGAATATTTCCAGATTTAATGTCATACTCCTTAAAAATTGATTGTTCAAATTTACTGATCCCAATTAGAATATTCCCCTCATTTTCGCTCATACTTTGAAAAATCTTATCTTGTGTCTTACCACTAAAAGTCCATTCATACGGCAGATATGAGTGATCATGACCAACATGAGATTTTTTGTGAATACTAGCTTTGGAAATAACCTTAGTTCTCTTTATAGGTACCTGACCTGAATAGGCAACCCTATCTGCTCGACTTGCTCCCATAATCCTCATACCCGCAGATGATCTTTTTATGAGTAGGTTGATTCCGCGCATTTCGGTGTTGAACTTGTTTCCAACTTTAATGGCATAACGCTCTAGTTTTTTCTGTTCAAAACTATTTAATCCAATGACAGAGGTTGGGTTAATAGAAACCAACCTGTTGTCAATTTTTTCTTTAAGATTTTTAGATAATGCCCATTTGTAAGAAACTGTTGAATGATCGTGCGATGAATGCGCCATTGCAGTTGCACTAAAAACTGTTGTCATTGTTGCTACTGCGAAAAAACTTATGAACTTTTTTATTCCTTTCATTTTCATCTCCTTTTAATAATATAGAC
>CAZMXD010000271.1:0-2784 GCA_964570185.1 uncultured Nitrospina sp.
TATCAGGAGCCTGCTATAGGTGCTTCTTATACCAATACCTATGGAGAAGAAAATATTCGCAATCTTTTAATTAAGTACCGCAGTCTAGATAATGCGGGTATGCAACAAATGATGAAAATGGTCATTAATTTCTCGCAATCCACCGATCTTGCAACTTCATTTGTTTCGGTTGGAGTCCTCCATGCTTTAGGAGAAAATGAAGGCGTTGCAGAGGCTTACCGATGGGCTAATACCCAAGAAGACGCGCAACGAATAATCAGTCATTTTGATATTGGAAAATCAGTGGCAGACTATTTTTACAATCTTTGAACCTGTTTTTCTTTTTTTTTCTCTTGAGCCATAGGTACAGGATTAAACCCACTCGGATCGATGGGAAAAACTGAACCCGTTAAATTTTCTTGTTGAAATGGTCTGCGAATGACAACGAGAAACCCAGTCCAGAATATACCAGATATAGTTACCAAAACTGCCATAGCAAAAGCCACTTGGTTTGAAGTAAGCCCCAACTCGTCTGTTGCAAATCCCACTCCCAAATTACTGATCCCCATGACTAAAGTCATAACAGCAAGCTCAAAACTAAAAACTCTTCCCAGATATTTATCGGGAGTTGATAGATGAATTAGGGCTGAACTAAATACCCAAATGATCGACCCAAATAGAGTTGCTGTTGCTACGCCAAAGGATAAAGTCAACAAGGTTGCGGAATTTCCTATAAATAAATAGGATAATGCTTTTAAAAAAAATGCTACCGCAATCGACCAAGTTAAAACAGTAGTAGTTTCTCCAAACAAACGTTTGACCAGTAATGGCCCGACTGCAGCACCAAGCCCGCGCGCTGAATAGAGAACCCCTATTCCCAAAGAAAGCATAGCAGGCTTGTAAACAACCTGGCTGGCCATCAAAGGAATTAAAGTCATGATTCCTCCAGCGACGGCTAGGCCAGACTTTAATAAACTTAAAACCAGCACCACAGGTTCTTTTCTTAGGAAGCGCATAGCATCACTCAACTCTTGGAAACCATTTTTCTTTTTAGGATTTTTGGCAGGTTTTGTAATTGAAGGAATTTTAGAGATAAACCAGGCAGAAATTAAAAAGGTGCAGGCATCTAAAATAAAAGCCACCTGGATTCCAAATAGGCTTACTAGGACTCCTCCAAGGGCTGCACCAAAAGCAAGCATGACCGACCAGGTGGATCCACTCAAAGCGTTCGCCGTTACCAGGTGTTCCTTGGACACCAGTGAAGGGATGATGGCGCTTCTGGCTGGCTCAAAAAAACCGGATAGAGAAATCTCTATTATGACCAGCGCATAAATAAACCACAATGCGCTTTGATCTTCGATAAAAAGAAACCCGAGCACGACAACGAATCGCAGCAAATCGCTTGAAATCATAACAACTTTTCGATCAACTCGGTCTACAACGACACCTGCAATGGGACTGATTAGAACAATGGGCAGTAGTTTCGCCATCATGGCTCCTGCTATAGCCATCCCAGAATCACTGAGTTTTAGAATTAGGGCATAAATTGCTATACTGTTTAGCCAGTCACCCAGCTCGGATACCACTTGCCCGAACCAAAGATTACGAAAAGGTTCATTTTTTCTTAACAGTTGGAAGTATCCAATAGTACTTATATTTTGCATGGAATTCTTTCCAGAGACTTTTTAGAAGGGTAAAGTTGATTTTTTAAATTATAGTAGTCAGGAAGCGATAAATCTGCAACTGGAATTCATTTCCGAGGTCTGGTATGTTTAAGACATATATTTAACTTGAGTACATTATGCAAGATACTGAACCAATACTTCAGGAAATTGAGGATTCAAAAGAAAAAATAATCAGCCGAATTTCTTTATGGGTATCTCTTATCCTGACTACGTTAGTGGTGATTTGGTATTATAACGATAATCCGCCGGACTCACCCGCAGTTGTTAAAATGCGCATTTTTTTTAAAGAAAATAATCGTGATGTTATGACGTTTGTAGATTTGCCGCATAACGAAATGATTGCCTTTGCATACAAAAAAAAGCACCCATTTTATTTGAAATATGTAAACGCAAATGAATCAGAAAAAGCAAAACTAAAAGCACTTATTCATATATCTACCGACTACACTCCCAATCAATATTGGTTCAATTTGTTTTTCGCTTGGGTTATATTTTTCACGACTTTCTGGTTTATTGGATTAATGGCTGAAGCCTGCATAATACTAATGCGGAGGAACTCGGAAGCAAGAATCAAAAAATATAAACTGGAAAAAGAGCAAATGGAGCAAGAACAAACATTAAAAATCCCGCCCAAGTAAAGATATTTTTATCCCCAAATATGTTTATTTTTATACTTCCGAATGAATTATTTTTAATTTTTTTTCTTAAAAAAAATAACCCTTTTTGCTAGATACAATGAAGTTGGAATTTTGGCAAAACCTCATGCAATTGAAGTAGGTCTGGAGTAAAATGTAGATATGGATACTAATCAAATCAGATTTACAATCTTTCTCAGTATATTTTTGCTAATGTTGGTGTTAGAGTCTGTCATCCAAAGACATCCCACTGTCGACTCAAAAAAAAATCGATTAAAAACCAACCTCGCGCTGACGGGTATGGATATTTTAGCTGTAAGATTAGTGTTCGTCGGTGGTGCTGCGGTGGGTGCCGCTCAATTTGCAGGGGAAAATGGATGGGGGCTTTTTAATTATTTGGATTGGCCGGAGTGGCTGGAAATCTTCGCAGTTATAATTTTTCTGGATTTGATGATTTATATCCAGCATATTTTGGTTCATGTGAT
>CAZMXD010000272.1:0-2766 GCA_964570185.1 uncultured Nitrospina sp.
TGTTGCGAGAATTAGTAAAAATCATGTCTGCAAAATGACGGATTGAGGGTAAATAAGTTTGAAAATACCACATAGGCACACCTCTATCTGTTAATTCCGGCCTTAAAAAAGGGATTAAATCATGAACCAGTACTGCAATACGAATCTTCGGGTTAATTCTACGAATAATTTCTGCCACATGCCTGAATTCACAAACTCCTGTTATAATTAACCAGTCCAAATCTCTTACAACGGAATAGTAATTGTCCTCAGTCCACAAAGTCTCTTCATTAAACACCTCGGATCTCCATAATATTTTTGGAATAATATTCAATTCATTTGCAGTTTCCTGTAAAACTAATAAAGAATTATTGACATGAGAGGGGTGAATATCAGGAAAAGTAGTGTCTGGAGCTGCACTCCATGGTAGCATGGGAAGTGGGACTATCTCCACGTTAGAGGAGTGAGAATCGTTTCGGAGCCATTGTTGAGCTTCTAACAAGTAAAAAACTACCTGTTGTATTCCGGTACGTATTACCTTTTCGTGAACCGTTGAAAGGTTGTGTAAGTCAAGACCTATCCTGATTTTATTTTGAACACCATTTAAAAACATTTGAAAATGTCTGTTTTACCTAAGCGTGTACCATTTTTGCGTCTAATTATACACAAAGTACGAAGATTACTCTGGAAAATTTTGAGTGAAATTTCTCCGCAAAATTTAGTTGATGAACAAATAATGTCTTACCGTGACCGTCTTGCATTACTGGAGTCACACGTGAATTGGCGTTTATACGGAATACCTGCACAGATTCAAAATATCAAACTAGAGCAAGCGCAGTTATTTTCCGGTTCAGGTGAGGTAGAATGGGCACTGGGAAAATTCAGGCAAAACCTTAAAACTTGTTCTCCACCAGTTATTGAAAATATTTCTAATGTGGAATCTGTCTTTATGTTCCCTGGAGACGAGAATCTGGAATTTACCTATTTCAAAACAATTTTTTCTAAATCTCCTAGAATAACGGTCATCGAAGATAAGTCTGATCTTTTTCGTTCAGGAGGACATCCAGCTATAATAGAACAAAAAAACGTTCAGGTTTTAACAGTAAACGCGTTTGAAGCTGCAGTCCGTTTAACTTCTTCAGAATTTGATTTTGTATGGTTGTCCTCAGTAGTTGAAAGGCTAACTCCTTTACAATCACAAATATTACTCAAACGTGCATTTAGTGCACTTGTCCCTGATGGCATTTGTGCAGGGTATTTTGAGGAATATTCACTTACCAATGCAGGTATGTACTGGGCAGACGTTCGTAGGGTACGTCCATTAACGTCTGAATTTTTACACTTGCTTGCAAAAAACGCGGGCTTTAGAATTGTAAAAATTTATCAAGACAGCACTGTCTCTAGCAGATATATTTACAATCTGACTACTGCATGACGGGCTGCTTATTATCTTGGAGCAAGTTATTTTCTGAAAGGCTTTTCACTGAAAAATTTGGCTCTATACGACAGTAACCTGAAAAAAAATTTTGTGAAGATGGAATTACGTTGAAGACTAAAATAGAGTTAACCCAGTCAAAGCTTTCTGCTATATGAGTTGCGTCAGTGTGGAGGGCTACTGTAAGACTATAAGAGTTTACTCCTAAATTGAGTGGCATTTTATAACAGATTTCTTTCGTTTCTCCTTTATTAAAGAAACCGGAAGAATTTTCCATCAGGTAGTTGTTTGTACCAAAAATATCGTTGCCTAAAAGGTCACGAATTAATATGCCAATTGTTGGATTTTTCATTTCATAATTAGCCTTCACAGTTAGTACAATCTTTACTGACTCTCCTGAGACAAAGGTATCAACACATTCCTTTTTCTCATTAAGCATTTTTACTTCTTCAATTGTTATTTTTTTGTTTCCAGATCTTTTACGCAGGTCTTCTTTTATCGAGATATCAGTTTCTTGACCGGTGGATTGGATTGCTAACAGGCTATTGTAATGATTAAAGACTTCTTTCGGCTTTCCAGCATCCACTACTTCCCCTTTGTGTAAAAGGTAAGCATGATCACAAAGGCTTTTAACAGCTCCCGGGTCATGTGAAACAAAAAGTAATGTTCCCCCAGTCTTTTTAAAATCCCGAATTCTCTCCATACATTTATTTTGAAAATATGCATCACCTACTGCTAAGGCTTCATCAACAATCAATATGTCCGGTTGAACATTTGCTGCGACTGAAAATGCAAGACGGACGTACATTCCAGATGAGTATGTTCTCACCGGCTGGTAGGCAAAATCTCCAATTTCAGCGAAGTCTAAAATATTTTGAATAAATTCATCCCGTTCATGAGAGGGGATTCCCATTATGGAACATTGAAAATGAATGTTTTCAATTCCAGTGAACTCAGGATTAAAACCGCCTCCAAGTTCAAGCAAAGCCGCAACTCTTCCTCGAACTTCTGCACTGCCGGAAGTGGCGGTTAATACGCCTGCAATTATTTGCAAAATGGTTGACTTTCCGCTTCCGTTCATTCCAATGATACCTACACATTGTCCTTTCGGGATGTCCATACATAAATTTCGAACAGCAAAAAATTCTCGATGAAATTTTTTCCCAAAGGGGTGCAAAGCCTCCTTTAGGCGATCTACAGGTGAATCATATAGTCGGTATACCTTTGTGACCGACTTAACTTTTATAACCTCTTCATTCATTCTTTTTTCTATAGTACATCAGCAAAATGAGGCTGTAATCTTCGAAAAACAAAAACACCAGTAAATAACAGAAAAAAACTTACTCCCCAAA
>CAZMXD010000273.1:0-2750 GCA_964570185.1 uncultured Nitrospina sp.
CTCGATATTATGTTGCCAAAACTGAATGGACTTGAGGTTGCCAGAAGGGTGCGCAAAACTGATTTGCGTTTTCCTATTTTAATGCTTTCTGCAAAATCTTCTGATGAAGACAGGGAATTGGGTCTTGCAGCTGGGGCTGACGATTATCTAACCAAACCTTTTCATTTGCCAGAACTGCTGCTAAGGGTCAAGGGTATTCTACGTAGATGGGAATGGTATAAAGAACCAGTTCATGATCATGAGATATTTCATTTTGGCGACATGTGGATAAATTTTGTTAACG
The DNA here is from genome assembly GCA_964570185.1 of uncultured Nitrospina sp. GTDB lineage: Bacteria > Nitrospinota > Nitrospinia > Nitrospinales > VA-1 > UBA8687. Next base: position 284 of record CAZMXD010000273.1, read on the forward strand.
GTAGAGCTAAAGGCAGCTCAGGAGAGTTTTATTTGACCGCAAAAGAAGCTTTGCTAATGCGTTTACTGGTTGTACAAAAAGACAATATTGTTAGTCGTGAAGAGCTCTTGGAAAAAGTTTGGGGTTATGACCCTCAAACAGAAACACGCACGGTCGATAATTTTGTCGCCCGTCTAAGGAAGTATTTTGAGAAAAAACCACAATCACCTCGCTACATCATAACTCACCGTGAAAAAGGCTATGAATTTAAATCTTAGTCAGAATGCGTCTATTAAAAATATTAGCTAACAAATATTATTTTTAAAAGCTTGTTTTATTTTTGGCAGACTTGCTTTTATACCTTTGCACGAAAGATCCTGAATATAAGGGCAGATTCCGAGTATGGGGATGTCAGAAAACTCTTTGATTAATTTATCCTGTTGTTTTTCTACAAAATTGAGCGCATGGTTTTCCTGTTGATTCAATATAATGCCTTTTATTTTTAATCCGTGTTGTTTTGCGGCGTTTATCGTTAGTAAGGTATGGTTTAAGGTCCCAAGTCGCAGGCGACTAACGATGATAAGGGGCAACCCTATTTCCAATGCCAAATTTGCGACATTATAGCGGTTGGTTATTGGCACTAGTAGTCCGCCTGCGCCTTCAATTAACATTAGATTGTGGTGCGATTTCAATATTTTGAAATTTTCAATAATGGTTGCGGGTGTAATTACTCTGCCAGCGATTTGTGCGGCTTGGTAAGGAGAGGCCGGGGTTTTGAATCTATAGGTGCAGACCTCATCTGCAGGATCGTTGTTACCTGAGACTTCCATGAGAAACTTAGCATCGGAATTAGCAGAGGAGTTACATTCTGGGTCTACCCCTGTTTCAATCGGTTTCATAACACCGACATCAATTCCCTGACTTTTAAATAATGTTGTCAGACAAGCAGTCACAACTGTTTTGCCGACATCCGTATCGGTGCCTGTTATAAAGAACCCGTTCATGATGCTTTTGTTTGAGGTTTTTCTATTAAATAAGAACTCTGATATAATTATTCACAGCTTCTACGTAGGAGGCAAGTTATTAATCCATCAGTAGGTTGATTCGGTTATGGGATCTAAAAAAATTGAAGTGATTTGTCCCTGTTGCGAAACAAGGTTAAAAATAGATAAAAAGACTGGTGAGGTGATTTGGGAAGAGAAGAAAGAAAAACCGATACCTTCCCTATCCGATATGGTGAATGACTTGGGAAGCCAACAAAAAGAAAAAGAAAGCCTTTTCAAAAAGCACAGCGCCACTCAGAAGGAACGCAGTCGGCTTCTTGATGAAAAATTAAAAGAATCCCTCAAAAATGTTGACCGTTCCTCTGAAAAACCTTTGCGTGACTTTGATTTCGATTAAACTCTACCCTCAAAAAGTGATCTGGTAATGGTGAGGTAAAATATCCAAGAAAAGATATTCACCAAACCTTTTTAGTAAGACCTATTACTGAGTGTTTGTTAAAATTCGATACTCATTCCATCGATAGCTAGTTCTACACCTTCTGGTAAGCTTTGCGAAATTTTTTTAAAATCGAATTGGTGGTTGATATGGGTCAGGAGAGTTCGTTCAGCCTGAATAGTTTTGGCCGCCTTTAAAGCTTGGCTGAGGTTAAAATGAGTAGCATGATCTTTGAAACCCAAGGCATTTAGGATGAGGAGTTTTAATCCTTTTATCTTTTTCATCGTTTGTTCGGGGATTCCACTGCAATCTGTGATGTAAGCACAGTCGCGGAAACGGAACCCAGTGATGATTAGCTTCCCATGTTGAATTTCCAGCGGGGTTACTAGAATGTCCCCAAACTTATAAGTCTTATCTTCAAGAGTATGAGGGATTAATTGCGGGATACCACCGCCAATTTGCTCAGCAACACCAAAAATATAACGGAAGTTTCTTTTTAGATTATCGAGTGTGTGCCGATTGCCATAACATGGGATAGCCGTTTTATTGAAGAAATTAAAACTTCTTAATTCGTCAATACCATGAACATGGTCTGCATGGTGATGCGTATATAACACTGTATCAATTTTGCGTATATCATAACGCAGGCATTGTTGCCGAAGGTCAGTAGAAGTATCGACCAGAATCGTATGACCATTTTCCCTTACTAGGATCGATGAGCGGAGGCGCTTGTTCCTCACATCTTCAGATTGGCAAACTTCACATGGGCAGCATAGAGACGGAACACCTGTGGAGGTTCCAGTGCCTAAAAACAAAATTTCCATATATTTTTGATTTGATAAGGGTTTAGAAAAATAATTTCATAGCTTCAATTTCATTGTAGGAAGACGATTTTGGCCTGTCAAGAAAGGGCTTTGTTTTTCCTAATTTATGACATTTGAATGCGTCTGGAAAACTATGGTACAGTAGGCCACCAAATATTACTGATTCTATTTTTAGGAGTTAAAAATGTCTGCATTAGTTGCGAAACCTGCACCAGATTTTACAG
>CAZMXD010000274.1:0-2724 GCA_964570185.1 uncultured Nitrospina sp.
GTCGGAGGTTCAAATCCTCTCATCCCGACCAATAAACTCAATGATTTAATGGTTTAGTTAAAACCAAGTGTTGGAAGCATAACGGTAAAATTACGGTAACTTTCCCACCCTAATACATCCAAGTAAGGTTGAATAGGAAAACTCAGCATTGATGGTGATGTTCTTGCGACAAGAACCCATCAAAGCCCTACCTGCTTTGATTATATCCGCCAATTAGCATAAAATATCCCTATCCATCCATAAATAGAGAAGCTTATGTCTGACAATGCAAAGTTCAGGTGGTTTTTTTCTTTATCAATTGTTATAGCCCTATTCATATGCTTTTACTCCCCCGCTATTTCTTGGGCGGGACAATTGGAAGACGCAAAGGAAGTTGTCCGTAAGAATCCCAATAGCTCCGCCGCACACTACAACCTTGGACTTGATAACGGCAATTCAGCCCAGTACCCGGACGCCATTACCTCCTACAAAGTATGGAGGGGGTTTTCCCATGAAAATTAAAAGCGTTTTGTTTGGAAAAGTGCTGGCTCTTCTTATTTTCGCTTCACCCTGCATCGCCGAGGTTGTCCATGAAATCGATTCGAATTTTGACGGTAAAACTGACCAGTGGCAGCATGTCGATACACAGGGAAATTATTTTAAAATCGAATACGATGGAGACTTCGACGGCAAAGTGGACCAAATAGAACATTTCGAAGGCGATAAAGTTCTTTGGTATGTGGAATATGACCGCAATAAAGATGGGAAAATGGATCACATGCAGTACTACGCGAACGGCGGAAAGCTTGTCCGCGTAGAAAAATCAAGCAAGTATGACGGCACCTTTGACTGGAAGGAATTTTACAATTCTAATGAAAAATTAACTCATATTGAAATCGACGATAACAGGGACGGGAAAGCGGACACCACCCAGTTCTACAATTCCTCGGACCAACTGATTCGTGTAGAGCAAGATTCGGATAAAAATGGCAAGGTTGATCGTTGGAGTTATTTTAGGGGTGGTTCCATTTTAGATCACACTAATTTCGATAGCAGTGGTGATGGGAAGGTCGACCAGTGGCAGTTTTACTACGAAGACGAGACCTTGAAAAAAGCCGACTACGATACCAATGGGGATGGAAAAGCGGATCGTTGGGAACATTTCAACTCTTCAGGAAAACTCGAAAAAACAGAAGTAGACCGAAATTTCGATGGCAAAATCGACTGGGCAAAAAATAATTGGCTTAATATCCTTGAAGAGCGACTGGCGAAAGAGGCTAACAAGGCGAAAGATAACCTGGCCGACAAGCAGCTGAGAAAAGCAAAAAAGAGGCTGGCCGAAGAAGCGCGTCTTCTCGAGGAAGAAAGAAAAAAACATCAAACCCTGAAAAATTTTAAAGAAGCTGAAAGACTGGCACGCGAAAGAAAACTTCTTAAAGAAGAACGCAAGAAACTGGAAGCACTATTTAAAGAAAAGGAAATTCAGGAACGGAAAAAACGGGAAACCCTCCGCGTTGATGAAGAGAAACGCAAACAGCAACCAAGGGTACAGACTGCCTATAGCGGAACCGGTTTTCTGTTCAGCTCAAAAGATTATATCATTACCAACTGGCATGTAGTCCGGGGCAGTAACAACATCCAAGTTAAATTTATTAACGGTGAGAAGATCAAGGCGGAAGTTGCAGTCAAAGATACACAAAATGATATCGCATTTCTAAAACTCGAACGACAGCCGCAATTGCCACCAAGCGATCTAAAGATTGGAGACTCATCCAGAATAAATATAAGTGATGAGGTATTCACGATCGGTTATCCCGCACATTGGTTGCTTGGCGAAAACCCCAAGTATACCAAAGGCGAGGTGAATGCCTTGTCGGGCATGAGGGACGACCCGAGAGTCTTCCAGATCAGTGTACAAATACAACCGGGAAACAGCGGAGGGCCGCTTTTCAACTCAAAAGGTGAAGTGATCGGTATAACGCAGGCATCACTTGATCCTAAAGTTGCGGCAGGAGCTTTCGGCACGTTACCCCAGAACGTAAACTATGCGATCAAGTCCAGTTATATCTCATCACTGTTGCCGATGCTTCCAGAAACCTTGATTGCGTCAAGAGGTATTGTAGTTGTTCCGACGGAACCCGAAAATACACTCGCCAATTTCATCGAGAAAGCCAAGAAAAATATCGTTCTGATAGAAGCGAAGGAGTAATAAAGCGAAGGTTCGCTTCAAGGCCTTAATCACTTTTTCCTTCTATATTGCCCCCCACATCACGCCACCCCCCTTTCGACGGCAATATAAAAGTAATTTTTAGACCCGAATAGTCCAAATAGAATCGAATAGAAAAACTAAATATTTATAAGCATTGAGTTTAAAGGTATTAAGGAAGGATTCTTTTTTTCGGGAGTAAGGGGTCGGAGGTTCAAATCCTCTCATCCCGACCAATTTTTAATAGCTTAGGTTGAGTTTTAAATTATTAATTTAGTGATAATAAATCTAACAACAATTCTTTAAGGTTAGGTATTACTGTCCATAACAAAACAATACAACTGTAAACAATTAATGACGGTAGTATAGGCCCAATTTTTATAAACTTTAACGCTGTTCCAAAGCTTGCCTTTAATTCAAGGCCGGCTAAATTAACAGCATACAATTCATCTAAAACCAAATGAGTTATATACCCGATAAATAAAATTATCCCGGCACTTATAGCAAACTTATCTGAAATGAATGGAGCCATTTGTAAA
>CAZMXD010000275.1:0-2708 GCA_964570185.1 uncultured Nitrospina sp.
AAAAAATAATTATGCTCTTTTATCTTTTCTACTTTGCGTCGACATTCAGGGCAATTGCTTTCCTGTAAATCTTTTTCTGTCCAGAATCTCTCGCATGGAGTGCAATACCAACCTTCATAGCTATCACGATAAATTTCGTCTCTATCAAAAAGTGTTTGGAGAATATTACATACCACAACTTTATGACGTTCTTCTGTAGTACGTATGAAATCACTATTTGAAATATTAAACTTTAACCACAATTCTTTAAACCGCTGGTGGAGCTTGTCAACATGCACCTGAGGGGTGACCTTTAAAATTTCCGCTGCTTGTTTGACTTTTTGTCCGTGCTCATCAGTACCCGTAAGAAAAAAAACCTCATATCCATCCAGTCGTTTAAAGCGCGCGACAACGTCTGCTGCTATGGTCGTGTAGGCATGGCCAATGTGTGGAATATCGTTCACATAATAAATAGGAGTGGTAATGTAAAACTTTTTCTCTGTCATGTTTCTGTTTTTAAATTGTAGGAGATTTGGTTTAAGTTGGTTTAGTCGTCAGCTCATCTTTATGGTATGTGACCAGGCTTCCATCATCGAGGAGGATTACAACCTTTTGATCAAGGATTTCATTTTTTAAAATTTTGCCAGGCCCGTTAGGGCTTTGAATATGGGTGCCTGGTTTGGGCATTCCTTTAATCATCTCCTTATAATTATCATGTTCGTATTGAAGGCAACACATCAATCTGCCGCATACTCCAGATATCTTGCTCGGGTTTAATGGTAATCCCTGGTTTTTTGCCATTTTAATGGTGACCGGAGTGAAGGAAGGAAGCCAAGATGAACAACATAATGTTTCGCCACAAATTCCAAATCCTCCTATAACCTTTGCTTCATCCCTTACACCGACCTGCTTCATTTCTATTCGATGACGAAGATTTGCCGCCAAGTCACGAATGAGTTGCCGAAAATCCACTCTTCCTTCAGCAGTGAAAAAGAAAATGGTTTTATTCATATGGGGTTGATGAACAACTCGGCTTAAGCTCATGGTTAATTTTAGTTCAACAATTTTTTCCGAGCACAATGTCTTAGCATTCGCTTCTGTTTTTTGTCGGCGATTTTCAGCTTGAAAATCATTTGCGTTGGCAATACGAATTACCTGATAAAATGCTTCACCTTTGTCTTTGCGAAAATTTATAATTTTATTTGATGCAACAAGGCCCATTTTAAGGCCCTGGTCGGTATTGACTATGACCGATGTTCCCACCCTTAGGCTTAGACCTTTTGGATCATAGAGCTGGGATTTGATTTGGTTGTTAATACGAATTCCTATTAAAAACTTAGGTCCGCTTGTAGGGGTTTGTGTTGTTTTTGTTTTTTCGGCTGTTGAGTTCATGGTATTTAAGCGGCTTCGCAAAAATCTATAAGCATGTTTTCAAAAAAAAGTTGAGCGTTTGCATTTCCGGATAATGCTTTTTGAGTAGTATGCACTGAATTAAACATCTCGAGCCATGAATTTAAACTCCTTTTTAAAGCCAGAAACTTTAAGGTGCTTGCTATATCCTGGTTGAAAATATCTGATTCGGAACACCCAGACCGAAATAAAGCGAGGTCGCGCAACACCTCCATCAACTCATTAAAAATGGTTTCCCATTGATCCTTTTGGCGCGCCCATGATTTCGCATGGGAGAATACTACATCCATTCTTTCAAAGGATATTGTTTCCAAAAGAGTCACCATTTCTTTACGTATATTGGCAATTTCTTCCATATTGTCCATTAGGGCTCTATTTACATTTCCACGAGATCTAATAGTACGAAAATTCAAACTATTTTCCTCAATTATTTGCTCATTTATTTTTTCTTTCAATATCCTTTTTATATTTTCAGGAGTGAGTGATTGGAACAGAATAGTCTGGCACCTGGATAGCAGGGTAGGCAGTAATTTAAACGGATGTGAAGATATCAAAATTAATATTGTGGCACCGGGAGGTTCTTCCAGAGTTTTTAAAAAAGAATTGGCAGCTTCTACATTCATAAGTTCAGCATCATCAATCACTGCCACCTTTGCTTTTCCTTCATAAGGTTGGAAGCCAAGCTTTCTCTGCAATTCGCGAATAACTTCAATTTTTATCATGGCTTCGCGAGCCGTAGGTTTGCTTTTAGTCGGTTCTATATAAAAGAAATCAGGGTGGGTTTTATTTTCAATTTTTTTACAAGAAGAACATTCGTTACAAGCTTCTCCATCAAACAGTGAGTTGCAGTTTAAGGTTTTTGCCAGCTCGAATGCGATTAGCTTTTTGCCAATGCTTTCCTGACCATAAAACAAGTAAGCGTGTGCAAGGCTGCCATTTTGGAGCGCGTTTTTTATGATTTGCTTTGGTTGTTCTTGCCCAAAGATTTGTTTAAATGACATGGTATTTATTAAAAATATCCTGGGTTTTTATTGAAAATCATGAAGTCTAGGCATTTGAGCTTCCTCTGAACCCACCCAGGAAGGAAAAGGAGAAGTCCGCAAACCGTTAAAGGAATTGCACTTATCTTGCCTTCTTCTATATTAATACAGGGTTGCCTTTAAAACAAGATGGCGGTGCCTTAATTTTATCTTTACAAAAATAGGAAGAAGTTTTAAAAGGTTTCAAAATGAATCTAAATTGAGTCGATTACAATGATTGAAAATCCTTTTAAAATTAAGTTATAATTAGCTCCAATTTTTTTGGAAGTGGCTGGGTTC
>CAZMXD010000276.1:0-2693 GCA_964570185.1 uncultured Nitrospina sp.
TTTCACATATTGGATTCTTTTGCTAGTCATGATGCTGATAGGGTGCAGTGAAAAACAGACTAGTAAACCTTCCACATCCAAACCACCATTTCATGTAGAAACAAAATCTCTCCGACCAAAGGAGAAATTAATTCCCAAGCCTATAATTGTGACAGTAAAAACCCGTGAGGCCTACCAATGGTATTGTGCCCAATGTCATGGCATTGAAGGCAAGGGAGATGGAATTAATGCAAAATTTTTGACGGTTCCTCCTAGAAATCATACCAAGCCCCAATATTTGGAAACTCGAACCGACAAACAACTTTTTGAAGCTATAAAGTTTGGAGGTCTCTCTGTTGGACGCGCACCCTGTATGCCTGCTTGGGGACACACAATGGACGAAGAAATCATGCACCAGCTCGTGCGATATATTCGCGAATTGTGTCAATGCGAATCTTTGTAGCCTATTTAATAAATTGCTTTTTAATCTGATATAATTCAGAAATTAAATTTTTTTAAATGAGATCAAAATATGGTCGAAGTAATTCCTTTTCGTGGCTTTTTATATAACTTGGATATTACTGGACCTCTCGATGAACTAATAGCACCACCTTATGATGTCATCTCCCCGAGCCAGCAGGAGGCCTTATACCAAAAACATCCGAATAATGTGGTCCGACTGATTTTGGGAAAAGAATTTGAATCCGATACTAATACGGACAATCGGTACACTAGGTCTGCACAGGTTTTTAAAGACTGGATAAATAAAGAAATCTTAAAAAAAGATGATAAACCTGGGTTTTATATATACAGCCAGGAATATGAGTTTGGAGGTGAAAAACTTTGCCGAGTTGGTTTTTTCGCTCGCGTCAAAATAGAAGATTTCAATGAAGGAAATATTTGCCCTCACGAATTCACACTTTCAAAAGCTAAAGCGGATCGCACAAAACTTCTCAATGCTTGTCATGCCAATTTTAGTCCCATCTTCGGTTTGTATTCAGACCCAGAAGGTAAAATTGACTTTTACCTGAATCAAAGAATAAAGTCCGAACCTTTATCTATTATTAATGATGGCAAAGTAATTCATAAAATCTGGCGTTTAAATAACCATAAAAAAAACCAGATGATCTGTGATGCCATCCAGGATAAAAAAATATATATTGCAGATGGCCATCACCGTTATGAAACGGCTTTAGCCTTTGCAAAAGAAAATGAAGAAACAATTCCCGATAGCTCTCACGTAATGATGTTTCTTACCAATATGGATTCGGGGGGTATGTCTATTTTCCCCATTCATCGAATAGCAAAAAGTCCCACCCCATTTGACCGCAAGTCTTTTTTAAAGCGTGCTAGCGAGTATTTTGAGGTAATCCCCTGGAACACTGAAGTAAGTGGCGCTGAAATTAAATCACGATTAGTTGAATTTGGGAAAAACCGCATTATCTTTTGCGCATATATGGGCAAGGATCAAACTTATACTTTGATTGCCAATGATCCGAAAAATATTTTACCTCTTCTTAATAAAAATGAGCCAAAGGATTTGCAAATTCTGGATGTTATGCAGTTACATGCCATTATTTTCCGTGAAATTTTGAAAATTGATACAAGAGAAAAAGAAAGTCAAAAATTTGTTGGTTACAAGGTAAATGCAGAGGAAGCCATGGCAAAGGTCGATGAAGGAGATTATGACATTGCTTTTTTTATGAATCCCACTCCAATCCAAGAGGTTAGTCGTTTAGCCAGCATGGGAATTCGTTTGCCGCAGAAAGCAACGTTTTTTTATCCCAAGCTATTATCGGGTTTAGTTATAAACAATTTTGAAAAATAACCACTCTAAAAAATTACCCATGAAAGTAACTAATACAGAGTTTATAACTGGTGCTTTATCGGCAAAGCAATATCCCAAAGGGTCTTGTCCTGAATTTGCTTTTGTCGGACGATCAAATGTGGGGAAGTCTTCACTAATTCGTTCTCTTTTGAATCGCAAAAAACTAGTTCGCATCAGCTCCACGCCTGGAAAAACCAAAGAGATAAATTTTTTTAGAATCAATGAAAAACTTATGTTTGCTGACCTTCCAGGGTATGGATTTGCAAGGGTCACACCAACCCTGCAAAAACAATGGAAAAAAATGATTGAGGAATATTTAATTCACCGTGAACCTTTAGTGGCTATTGTTTTCATTGTTGATATCCGCCGGAAACCAACTGAACTTGACTTAACTCTTAAAGAATGGCTGGAAGATCTGGGGAGAAATTATATTCTTGTTATCACCAAATCGGATAAAATATCGGGGACAGAGCGCAGCAAGCAAACTAAAATAATCAAAGCTGCATTTACGGGAAATAATGTCCTTGGGACAGTCGCTTATTCGAGTAGAAATCACTTGGGAAGAAAAGAACTCTGGGGTCAGATAAAAAAGGTAGCTTATGAAAATGGTGATCCAACTTCCGTGGAAGCCTTTACTTAAAAGGTAAACCGATATTTTTCGAACAAATCCATTGTCACAATATTTTCGCCTGCCTTAACCACTTCCTGTTCAATCCGTTTTACGGCCATGTTACGGATAAATGGAATAGGTATACGAGATACCTTATCTAACGCATCGTCTTCCCACTTCATGGAAACTTCAACTGGTGCGTCTTTTTCCTTTTCTATTTGTTTATCACGTTTAAGATCTTCATCCGTCACCTCCATACCCATCGCTTCTTTCGCA
>CAZMXD010000277.1:0-2691 GCA_964570185.1 uncultured Nitrospina sp.
GTTTTTATCTGCTCCCTCAATCGCTAACGGGTATTCATTATTCTGAGGATCATCAACAACACTTAATCCCGACTGAGTCTTCAGAAGTTCTTTTACTGCTGATGCAGTAATCGGACCTTCTGTTTCAACATTCAACGCCTCAGAATGAGAATAGAAAACTGGCACCCTAACTGTTGTTGGACAGATTTGAACGGAATCATCACCCAAAATTTTCTGGGCCTCATTAACCATTTTCATTTCTTCTTTGGTATAACCATTTTCCAAAAATTTATCTATATGTGGCAAGCAGTTAAAAGCGATTTGATGAGGATAAACATTAGTTTTTATTTCATTCCCGCTAAATACATCACGGGTCTGACTCTTTAACTCATCGATGGCTTTTTGCCCCGAACCCGAAACAGATTGGTAGGTAGATACCACTACCCTTTTAATATTAAATTTTTCATGAATCGGCTTCAAAACCATAACCATTTGGATGGTGGAACAATTGGGATTCGCGATAATCCCTGGGTTGTCGCCAATTACATCCGGGTTCACTTCGGGAACCACAAGGGGAATATTTTTCTCCATCCGGTATGCGCTGCTATTATCAATTACCACACAATTTGATTTTACAGCCGCAGGAGCAAATTCCCGACTAGTTCCCGCACCCGCTGAAAATAGCGCAATATCCATATTTACAAAAGAACTTTGGCGTAATTCTTCAACAGCAATTTTTTCACCTTTAAACTCTAAAACTTTTCCTGCGGAGCGGGTTGACGCCAAAAGTTTAAGATCACCAACAGGAAAGTTTCTTTCCTCTAAAATCTCCAGCATTTTTCTACCCACTGCTCCAGTCGCACCCGCAATTGCAATATGATATTTCTTCTTTTTCTTTATCACTTTGTCTTCTCCAATTCAGCGGCTACCATATCACCCATCTCTTGCGTTCCTATTTGTTTCATACCATCAGACATAATATCCGAGGTTCGCACCCCTTTGCCAAGGGTCGATTCTACCGCCCTTTCAATCCATTTATTTGGCTCTTCCATATTTAGCGAATATTTAAACAACATCCCCGCCGATAAGATAGTGGCCAATGGATTCGCAAGGTCCTTTCCGGCAATATCAGGTGCACTTCCATGGATAGGCTCATACATTGAATATTTTTCCCCTAGACTTGCTGAAGGCAACATGCCAATGGAACCTGTCAACATCGAAGCCTCATCACTCAAAATATCGCCAAACATATTGGTCGTGAGAATGACATCAAATTGGTTAGGGTTCCTAACCAATTGCATAGCACAATTGTCGACATACATATGTGAAAGTTCCACATCAGAATATTCGGCATGCAGTTTCGTCACCACTTCACGCCAGAATCCCGTGGCTTCCAATACATTGGCCTTATCAACTGAGCAAACCCTGCCATTCCTCTTCCTTGCGACATCAAAAGCTATCTTTCCAATTCTTTGTATTTCTGGTTCAGAGTAAATAAGGGTATTAAACGCATGCCTGTGACCTTTATCGTTGTTGCCCATTCCTCGTGGCTCTCCAAAATAAATTCCTCCAGTCAATTCGCGGACAACCAGAAGGTCCAATCCGTCTACTACCTCAGGCTTCAGGGTAGATGCATCCAACAAAGCAGGAAAGATCCGCGCCGGGCGCAAATTAGCATAGAGCCCCAAACTGGATCGAAGTCCCAGTAAAGCCCGTTCTGGACGCAAAGAAAAATCTATTGCCTCCCATTTTGGCCCACCGACAGCACCTAGCAATACCCCATCGGCTTTTTTAGCTGTATCCAATGTGGCGTCTGGTAAAGGGTGGCCAGTCGCCTCATAACCAGCTCCTCCAACTAACGCTTCGTTCAAATTTATCTTTAAGCCTAATTTAGATTCGATTATTTTAATGATTTTTATGGCTTCGGCAATGACTTCGGGTCCAATTCCATCGCCTGGAAAAACAGCAATATTAAATTCAGTTTTCATATCTACGGTCAAACTCCTCCTAATTCATTTATTTCCAAGAATCCCAATCAAGCGGTAATATTAACACGCAGAAGCGTTTCGAAGCTAAAGTATGTTGTAAAAAATCATATTTACACTATTATATTCGCCGAATATAAAACTTATAGAAAAGCTATCCATGATAAACAGCAAAAGAGTCTGCGTTGTGATGCCTTCCTACAACGCTGAAAAAACCTTACAAAAAACCTACGATGAAATCCCAAAAAATATCGTGGATGAGATTGTACTTACAGACGATGCCAGCAAAGACCAGACAGTGGACGTGGCAAGAAGTTTAGGGATTAAAACCTTCGTGCATCATAAGAACAAGGGTTATGGAGGCAACCAGAAAACCTGTTACAAGGCTGCGTTAGATGTCGGTGCTGATATAACCATCATGCTACACCCTGATTACCAGTACACCCCAAAACTTATAACTGCTATGGCTTCTATGATTGCGGAAGGTGTATTTGACGCAGTTATAGGTTCACGCATTCTTGGCAATAAAGCCATGAGAGGAGGAATGCCGATTTACAAATATGTATCCAATAGGTTCCTGACTTTAATTGAAAACACGATAATCCAGCAAAAACTATCCGAATATCACACAGGGTACCGAGCATTCAGCCGAAAAGTTTTAGAAACTATTCCCCTTTTGGACAACTCTGATGACTTTGTATTCGACAACCAAATGCTTTGCCAAATC
>CAZMXD010000278.1:0-2689 GCA_964570185.1 uncultured Nitrospina sp.
CAAACGGACCTGTTAATAAGTGTTTATCTATCATTTTTACTAATTAATTATATTAGTAGAATTTCTCAATATAATTTTGTAAAAGAAGATAAATTTCAGAGGAAAATAATGGGCATTCACTACAATTATAAATCTAAAGCAGGAGATAGGGCTATGCAAAAAGAGCTCAAAAGAAAAATGCGCTTAGAGAAAAAAAGGAAAAAAAGAGAAGAAAAAGAGGCAGAAAAAATTGCTGAACTTGAAAGACTTACAAGGCCCGATAAACCTAAAACTAATAATAAAGAAAATCAGTAAAAAACTTTATTTATTTATTAGAAGGATGATTCTTTCTAATAAATTTTTTTAACTCAGACAGTGCTTTATCTGCTTCTTCTAATAAAATCATATGACCACATTTTGGAATAACTACAATCTCAGAGTTTGCAATGCTATCTGCAAGTTTTTTTCCTTCTTTTACAGGTATCATTTTATCATATTCTCCCAAGATATTAAGTGTAGGACATTTTATTTTTGAAGCCGCATTAAAACCGTTCTTATAATTATCACATGCTCTGAAATCCACTCCTAATGCGTCTTTAATAGACCCATTGTGCACGATTGTACCACCAATATTTATGTGGTGAAGTCCTGGAACTGCATGGCCACCAAAATGTCCTGCGGGACCATGTGCCCAATCCATCATTAAATCAACTGCTTTCGGATTTCCTGATTCAGCAAGTTCAAGTAATTCAGGATTCATTGGAATAGCTCCTCCACCTCCCATTAAACTTAAAGATTTTATTTTATTTGGATATCTTGATGCAGTTTCCATAGTAACTAAACAACCTTGAGAGTGACCTACCAGCGAAGCTTCCTTAATATTAGAAGCATCAATAACATCAGATATCCATTCACCCATTTCTTCCATTGATTTTAAAGATGGCCCTTCTGAATAACCATGACCAGGCAAATCTATTGCCAAAACACTATAGCCATGAAAAGCAAAGTATCTTGTCTGTAAAACCCAAGTAATATGACTTAATCCACTTCCGTGAACAAAAATAATTACTGGCTTATTTTTATCAAAAGTCTGACCACCTGTTGAAGCAAAAACTTCTTTGCCATTTACTTTGAATTTCATTGATTGGCAACTAATCGTGGTTTACTAGCAGCCCTAAATCCATTTTCAAAGTCATTAATAATATCTTCTATATCCTCTATCCCAACTGAAAATCTAATCATGTCTTCAGTTAATCCTGCAAGTTTCATTGTTTCTACATCCATTTGCGCATGCGTAGTAGATGCTGGGTGAATAACCAATGTTTTAGCATCTCCAACATTTGCAAGATTTGAAGCAAGACTAACTGCATTAATAAAAGCTTCTCCCGCAACCCTTCCTCCTTTAACACCAAAGGCAATCATTGAGCCTGATCCTTTTGGAAGTATCTTTTTTGCAATTTTATGATCAGGATGATCGGGATGATCAGGGTGAGTTACCCATGCAACTCCATCATGTTTAGATAAATATTCGAGCATTTTTTTTGCATTAGATAAATGTTTATCCATTCTTACAGAAAGAGTTTCAATACCTTGTAAAATATTAAATGCATTTGTAGGGCTCATACAAGGACCCATATCTCTCATACCTTCAGCTCTAGCTCTCATTGTAAATGCCATTGGTCCAAATTCTTCTGCAAATGACAGTCCATGATATCCAGGATAAGGTTCTGTCATAGTTGGAAACTTATCATTTTGTCTCCAGTCAAATTTTCCACCTTCAACTAGAATGCCTCCCATTGATGTGCCATGACCGCACATCCATTTTGTCAGGGAATGCACTACTATATCAGCTCCTAAATCAAGAGGTCTACATAAATAAGGGGTATTAAATGTGCCATCTATAATTAAGGGAATGCCTGCATCATGAGCTATTTTTGAAACCTCAGGTAAATCCATTATCTCTAAGCCTGGATTTCCAATTATTTCTCCAAAAACTACTTTTGTATTTGGTTTAATTGCATTTTTAAAACCTTCTGTATCTCTTGGTTTTACAAAAGTGGTCTCTATACCAAATCTTGGTAGTGTTAATCTTAACAAATTTACTGTTCCGCCATAAAGTTGTGAAGAAGATACAATATGATCCCCCGAATTTAAAAGAGTCATTAAGGAAAGAAAAACAGAACTTTGGCCAGAAGCTGTAGCAACTGCTCCGGTTCCACCTTCTAATGCAGAAACTCTTTCCTCTAAAACTGCGACAGTTGGGTTGGATATGCGACTATAAATATGCCCGCCTTGTTCAAGATTAAATAATGCAGCGGCATGATCAGTATCTTGAAAAACATAAGATGTTGTTTGATAGATTGGGACTGCACGAGAGCCAAAATTTTTATCCGGCTGATGTCCTCCATGCAAACTTAATGTATCGAATTTATAAGTTTTTGGATCCATTACTTCTCCTTTGCTTTTTTTCTTAATTCAAACTTTTGGATCTTTCCTGTTGAAGTCTTTGGTAATTCACCAAAGATAACATGTTTTGGCCTCTTAAATCCAGCCATATTTTCTTTACAATAAAAAATAATATCTTCTTCTGTTACGTTTTTATTTTCATCCATTAATTCCACAAAAGCGCAAGGAGTTTCACCCCATTTCTCATCTGGTTTTGCCACAACTGCCACTAAAGAAACAGCCTCATGTTTAGAAATAATGTTTT
>CAZMXD010000279.1:0-2669 GCA_964570185.1 uncultured Nitrospina sp.
CGAAAATGGGTCTTCCAATTTCTACAACACATACTCTGGTAGGTTCCGTAATAGGCGTGGGACTAGCCAGAGGTCTGCCCACCTTAAACCTTGGGATTGTTAAGATGATATTTATTTCGTGGGTAACGACCATTCCATTTACTGCTATTATCTCCATGCTGTTTTTTAAGTTATTTTTAATTTTCTTAACTTAGAAAAAATGGCTCGGATAGAAATTGAGTGGCCGGAAAAGAAAAAGCCTCGACTAAATAAGCCGAGACTTTTTATATTGAAAGGGTAATACATACCCGCATGTGTTTCAGTTATAATTTTGTTTTTGTAAATGTTCTGGAAGGGTCCACTCCAGCTTGTCTACGTCTGGATTATAATGAGCCAATGCTCCGCAGAACAAGCAATATTCAATGCCTAATTCGTAATCAAGAGTAACAGTGTTTGCTCTATGTTCACAAAATTTCTTTTTAATAATTGGTGGCTCGTCCTCTTTGTCCTGAAACCACCCTTTAGATATTGTCAAGTCATCCATTCAAGCTTCTCCTTGTTTCTTGAGAGTTCAAATATCACTGTTTCTCTTAACGCAGATAGTTTCTCCTAAGTTTAATAACTTTTCAACCCTTAATATTAAGGTAATAAGTTTAAGGTTTATAAAAATGCTTGACTTTTAAAATATATTCTTATTTAAGCCTTTTATTTTCCCAGTAGCAAGATCCTTTTTCCGTTTAAATAATGGCTCGCTAAATAAGAATCTTGTGCTTAAATATCACTAAATTCTAATATTTTAATTTCCAAAAAATTTAGCATTTTGTATCGCCTTGATATGGATAACCACTTGAATTTGTTTTGATTGCGTCATTAGAGTTTTTTGGTAGGTTGAATACAATCTTAAAGGTAATGTACCTATAAATTTATTTTTATACGAATAGTTAATCATAGTTTGTTCATAAAAAATCTCGTATTTTTACATTTTGCGAATAATTTAATTGCTGTCTATAATTAATTATGTTGTTTACAGAAAAATTTATACTGATCCGAATTTTTTTTTATCTTTTGTTATTTCTTTTCAGTTTTCTAATATTTGATTCGCAAACGGTGGTGCTTGCGGTTCTTTTTGCTGTCTTTGTATTAGAATATTTTTTAAAAAGATCAGATAATAGAAATAATTTTTAAATTCATGAAATAGTATCTAATGAAATGAAACTATCTGGACAAGTTCGTAAAATGAATGTGGAGTTTGGTAATCCCATTCAATATTATCTTAACCTGAACAAAGAATCCCATTTCTTAAATTCATACGTTGGCAGTAATTTAAAAATAAACTGGCAAGGATTAATTACCTGTATTGAATGCGACAGAAAAACTAAAAAGTCCTATGATCAAGGTTATTGTTTTGTTTGTTCGCGTGACTTACCCGAAAATGAAATTTGTTCGGTTCGCCCAGAGCTTTGTGATCATAAAAATGGAAATGAAGCTGCACAAGAGTTTTGGAGAAATTATTGCAATATCGAACATTTTGTATATCTTTCTTTAACTAGTGGAGCCAAGGTGGGAATTACCAGACACTATAATATTCCTGATCGTTGGATAGACCAGGGCGCTGTTAAGGGGTTGGTTATAGCAAAGGTACCAGAGAGAATTCTTTCGGGGCAAATTGAGGTTGCGGTTTCGAAAGAATTTGCGGATAAAACCAACTGGCGAAAAATGTTAAAAGGTGAGTATGAGGATTTAGATTTAAGGAAGCTTCGAAAAAAAGCGCATAAATTGTTTCCAGAAGAACTAAAACCATATGCCCTTGAAAGTGAAGAAGTCCAGGAAATAATTTACCCGGTAAAATCCGTACCTGATAAAATAAATAGCCACAATCTAGATAAGGTTCCAAAATTTGAAGAAAGACTTACAGGGATAAAGGGCCAGTACCTTATTTTCGAAACTAGAGTGATAAACCTGAGAAAATACTCAGGTTACCATATTGATTTTGAATTAGGCTAGTTACTGATGGCAGGGCAATGCTTAAACGGTTAGGCTGTTTGAGTGACAATTTTTCCTATGAATGCGGGTTCAGTGCCTTCACTTTCTTCTTCATGGGCTGGATTAGGTAATAGCTTTGCCACCTTAATATCTTTTACAAGACCAAGTTTTTCAAGAAAGCAGAGAACCCACCAGGTCATATCGATTTCCCAGGGACGTAGTCCGTGGCGTGCTGACTTGGGAAAGGCATGATGGTTGTTGTGCCACCCTTCGCCCCAAGCTAATAGTCCAACCCACCAACAATTTGTTGACAGATCACCTTTCAATGGAAAGGTGACATAGCCAAAAGTATGCGCAGCACTGTTAACCAACCATGTAGAATGGTATGTGACTACCAGCCTGACAAATATGCCCCAAACTACCCAAGGAAAACCACCGATCGCATATAGCATTAGCCCAAAAAAGATTTGGATTATGATGAAGTAATTATCTAAAAACCTATAAAACTTATCATTACTGAAGTCTTTGGTGTAATCATACAAAACTTTCTTGTCATCGAACTTGGAATGAGAGAATAGCATCCAAGTAAAATGAGACCACCAAAAACCTTTTTCAGCACTATGGGGATCTTCTGCTGTATCTGAACCAGCATGATGAATTCTATGTTGTCCAACCCATTTAACGGGGCCGTTTTGACAAGCAAGGGT
>CAZMXD010000280.1:0-2642 GCA_964570185.1 uncultured Nitrospina sp.
CGCCACTGACCGAATTAATTGTATGCTGCTGTTTGTGCTGGGACAGCATGCCCACAGAGCTCTTCACAACAGTAGATTGAATTCCCGACATTAATTGATGATAATATAAATTACCGATGCCAAGATGTATGATGGCGCTGAATTCCTGATTTTCATCCAACACCAAGGCTTGTTCAAAGGCCTCCTTGGCCTCGCCTAACTGGCCGAGCTCGGCGAGTGCCTCACCGAGGTTATAAAAATTCACAGAATTGTCTGGGTCTTCATCGATCAGCCTACGAAATTCCTCGACCTGCGCCTCCAGATCAAACTCTACCTCCTCCTCGTCCTCATCCTCTAACTCTTCCTCCTCAGACTCAGTTAGTTTGCTTTCTTCAGAATTCTCAGGCGTTTCTGAGTCTTCAGAAGTTTTTTCAACAGCTTCGGATGCGGGGATTTCCTCTTTTTCTTCCTCGGTCATGCTCTTGATCTCAACATTTTAAGAGTTAGAAAAACGTTCACTTGCTCTGTTGGGTTCTAATTTTTTCTCTCTATTAATCTTTTTCAGAAACGGTACGTACTGGTCGAATCGTTGACAAAGACAGATGATACTGACCCCCTCCCTTCATACTCGGGTAATCTTTACCACCAATATAATTAAACCCCCAAGCATATTTATCCTTATAAAGTTCACTTGACCAGAAACAACAATGCGAATAACCAAAAATAGGATCGATATGAATCATATTTTCAGTCCAATAATATTTCCAAGGAATATTTTTATCCTCTTCATAAAGGCTTTTAAGCTCTTTACGTGTCGGCAAACGCCAGTCCGTATAGTTTGCATAAGCTTCTTTATTAAACTTTTCTAAAAGCTTCTGAGATTCCTCCCAGCTAGACCATATTTTTTTTTCCTGATAGAGATCTATTTTCTTCCACATCAATCCTTCTTGCAAATCTGTCACAGTACCATCATGATTGTCCTTAAACCTAGGATCATTGGAAGGCGCAAGTTTTGGTTTTTCTTCAGTGAGGGATAATATTTGACCCCCAAAAATCTCATCATTACTATTTTCACCGTAGACATTTCCAGATAAAAAGAAAATAGCGGCCATAGACACAAAAATTATAGAATTACAAAATCTGTGTAGCAGATAGGAAAGGATTGTTTCTTTATTTATCAAGATTATTCTTCCTGTGGTGCCCAATCCGGTTCCCAAGAAAGGCAGATTCCAGCGGGATTATAAAATTGCCCAGGGTCTTTACCAACAATGCCCCATTTAGCCATGAAATTCAGATCAGGATCAAATTTTTGAATTCTCTGATTTATAGTATCGACCACAAACACATATCCATAGGGATCTTCCACTACGGAAGAAGGACAGTTGAACTGACCATCCCTTTTTCCTCCTTCCCCTACAATTCCCAGAGAATGACCTTCACGGTCAAATAGTTGAAGACGGTTTTGACTTTTTTCAGCAATAATAATTGTGCCGTCACGGCGAACCGTGATACCGGTTGGGAAATTAAGTCTTCCAGGCTCAAACCCGTATTCCCCGAACTTGGATAAGAATTGTCCGTCCTCGTTGAAAATTTGAATGCGTTGGTTATCACGATCTGCAACATAAATATTTCCTTCCCTGTCCAAAGCCAAGCCAACGGGGAATTTCATGAAGCCATCAAAATTTCCAGCATAACCAAAACTTAGAATAAACTCTCCGTCATCGTCATATCGCTTAACACAATGATTAGAGGTGTCTGCCACGAGAATAGTTCCCATTGGTTCTGCAACAATATCCTCTGGCATATAAAATTTTTCCTGCCCCCAGCCTTCTGTGCCAAACTCAAAGAAAAAATCTCCCTCCGGATCGAATTTTTGAATCCGATGGCATCCCGTATCCACCACCCAAATGTATCCCTCCAAATCGACCGCAATTCCGCTTGGAGTTTTAAATTCTCCAGGAACGTAAGGGGGCCTAGTACCTCCAGAGGTTCCAAATTGCTTGAGTAATTTTCCATTACCATCGAATTTCTGTATTCTATCATTTCCAGAATCGGCCACCCAGACATAAAGCTTGCTGTGATCTACCGTCGGTCTCTCTTCAGGAAGTGTCTCTTCAGCGGCTTTAACTTCGAGAGCGTTCGAATCTTCTAATTCTATATTAGTGGTATTTTCTTCGACCAATTTTTAAACCCTTTCGCACTTGCCCGCTCAATTGACTCCAATAGGAAAGAGCCCCTAATGGGGCTCTCAAAACCATTATCCTCTCAATCAGTTATACAAAAAAAATTGTAATTTGATCTTAAAGGTAAATATCCAATAATCTATTTTAAACAAACAGGTTTTTATTTCACCAAAAACCCTTTTACATCGAGAATTTGGTATTCAAAATCACAGGTTTTCTGGAAATCCTCCATCCGTTCGTTCCAATTGTTCTTAAAGTTGTCCAAACTTTCTGATTTGGGTTTCTTTTTCATTAAACCTACTTCGCGATAAAGAGGTTTGACCATATTCTTATGAACCAGTTGAAGAATATTGCGCAGATTTAAAATACATTGCTTTGTCACTTCTTCACGCGTCACGCCGTCTACTTTTTCAAGCAGACGCAAAAAAGACTGGATTGTAGTCAACTGTACCGTGTAACTTTCAGCAAGCCGGTGGTCAT
>CAZMXD010000281.1:0-2633 GCA_964570185.1 uncultured Nitrospina sp.
GGTTTGTCAGCAGGAGCATAACCAATGAAAGAAGAAACAAATTCTGTTTTGGAATAGGACTTGGTTGCTGCAATGTATTTCTGCGCGGTCCCTGTCTTCCCCGCAACATCAAAACCATCAACGGCAGCTTTTTTACCTGTCCCATCTTTGACAGCGAACTTCAGTATTTCCTTCATTTGACGACTAGTTTTTTCTGAAATAACGCGCCGAATCCTTTTTGGTTTGACTTCCTCTATGATTTTGCCTTCTCGCATCAGCGCTTTAGTTATGTGGGGTTCCATAAGGGTCCCGCCATTTGCGATAGCGCTAAGCGCGACAACCATTTGCAAAGGCGTGACAGCTATTTCGTGGCCAAACGATATAGAGGCTAACGACAATTCTGTCCAGTTTTTTCTTTTTCCAAGTAAACCCGAGGATACCCCTGGCAGTCTAATACTTGCTTTTTCTCCAAAGCCAAATTTTCGAATGTATTCGTAAAATGAATCCTTTCCTAGTTTTTGAGCAATTTTTATGGCGCCTATGTTGCTTGAATTGGCAATTATTTCCCTCATAGTAAGCAAACCAAATTTATGGTTTGCTGCTTCGCCTATATTTTTACTGCCGATTTTAAAATTTCCGTTTTCACAAAAGAATTTTTCATTGGGCTGAGAAATTCCTTGATCAAGAGCTGCAGCTGCAACTATTGGTTTGAATATAGAACCTGGTTCATAGGAGCTTACAACCGTATTGTTTTTTCTCGCCTCGGGGACAAATTTGTTAAAATTATTTGGATTGAATTGGGGTATATTTGCCATTGCATAAATATCGCCAGAATTAGGATCCATAACCACTGCCATTCCAGAATCCGCCTTGTATCTTTGAACTTGTTTTTTTAAAAGGTGCTCAGTAGTAAACTGAATAACCTCATCCAGGGTAAGCATCAAATCATAATTGCCAATGCTTGAGCGGGACAGGTTTCCCAGGGTTTGAATGTTCTTACCTTTTCCATCTTGTTCTATGGATTGCGAGTAGACGATTCCTTTCAACTTGTCCTGATAGGTATATTCTATTCCCGCTAAACCCAAGTCGTCTGTACCCACAAACCCTAGTACATTTGCAGCTAACTCGCGTTTTGGATAGAACCTTTTTTGCTCTGAGCGAAAACCGACCCCGGAAAGAGCAGACTTTTTAAGGTGAGTTATTTCTTCTACAGGAACCTTTCTTTTGATCCAGGCAAACCGTTTTCCTGAAGTTACTTCGTTGTAAACTCGATCATAGCTTTGGTTTAAAGTTGCGGCGAGAACTTTGGAAGTATATTTTCTGTCTCGAATCTCTTGTGGAATGACAAACACGGACTCCACTTCAAGATTGGTCGCCAAAGTATTACCGTTGCGATCAACAATCGCTCCTCTTCCTAAATGAACTTTCAAGGTTCCTCGATGAGGCTGTTTTTCCGATTTGGCCAAAAGGGCTTTGTGTTGAACAATTTGCAAGTCGGCAAGTCGCGCAATCAGGGTTATGGCAAAAAGTAACAGCAGACTGGATATGAAAATCAATCTGGTTTTGATTACACTTCGAAATGAAGCCGAAATTGGTTTTTTATTTTTTAGCATCGCTTTACTTTAAAAAAACAGTTGTTACTTGCTCTATTTTTGGTTCAATCATTCCCACTTCATTCTTAGCTAAAGTATTAATACGATACAAAGATTGCAGGCTTTCCTTTTCTAGAAGTAAAAGGTGGTTTTCACGTAATAATTCTTCTCGTTCTGTCGCAAGAGCTTGGTAGTCATATGATAGTTTTACTTTTCTTACATTCGGCCATACCAGGGCCAAAGCAACAAGTAATATCAATACGGAGACTAGAAAAACTATACGAAAGCCTTTTGGGGTAATATAAAAACCTGTTTGGATCAACTTGAGAAACCCTTTAAACATAAACCCTTTCCGCAACCCTTAGTTTTGCGCTGACCGACCTAGGATTCAAAGCCACCTCTTCCTTAGACGGACAGATTGGTCGACGCGTTAATATATTTAAATTTTGTTTATTGCCACAAATACAAATAGGGATTTTAGGGGGACATGTGCACCCCTTTTCTTCTTTACGAAAAAACGTTTTCACAATCCTATCTTCTAATGAATGGAACGAGATCGCCACAATACGAGCAGACGAATCTAAAAGGCCAACAGCATCTTTTAGAACTATTTTTATTTGTTCTAATTCGTTATTAACCGCTACACGAAGGGCCTGAAATGTTTTTGTTGCAGGATGAATCCTTGAGTTCCTCGACGATTTAACTGTTGCCGAAATGACCTTAGATAAGTGCGATGTTCTGGTTATGGGACCTTTTTCTTGCTCCCTGCGAATTGCACGGACAATTTTTTTTGCAAACCGTTCTTCACCAAAATTTTTTATAATAGAGAGCAATTCTGCATCCTTAAGTTTTTCGAGAAGAGTTGCGGCTGTGGTTACTTGTGAATTGTCCATTCTCATATCAAGCGGTCCATCATTTCGAATACTGAATCCGCGTGTAGGCGTGTCTAACTGAGGAGAGGAAACACCAAAATCGAGCAAAAGTCCGTTGATCTTTGAAATGCCGGTTTGAATGACAAGGTCTTGTAGGTTTTCAAACGAACCGTGTACAAAATTAATTCGT
>CAZMXD010000282.1:0-2628 GCA_964570185.1 uncultured Nitrospina sp.
TATGCTACACCATGGTAGGCTTGCGTGGTGATACGGACATCATGACTTGGAGAATTTGCTACAGTATGGAAGAGTTTCAGGCCATGACCACGCGATTATATCAAACCGGGCTTGGGAAGTATCTCAACATATCGCATTCTTACCTTTCCATGACGAAGCGGTCTATGTATATGGATTTTATCAATCCAGAGCATGAAGAAGACCGAACACACATCATTCCGGGTAAGGCGAAATATCTTTTCATTTATCCCTTCGTAAAAACCCGCGAATGGTATCTCCTGACTCAATTTACCCGTCAGGGAATTATGGACGAGCATATATATGTTGGTAATAAATACCCTTCTGTAAAGCTAAACACAACTTACTGTTTTGGTATTGATGATTATGAATTTGTTGTCGCTTTCGAAACTGACTCGCCGGATGACTTTCTTGATCTTGTACAGGAATTACGCGAAACGGAAGGTAGTCGATATGTGAAAGAAGACACGCCTATATTTAGTTGTGTTGCAGTGTCTATTGAAGATGCGGTAAAAAGTCTTGGTTGTTAAATGTGTAAAAGGTCAAGCAGAAATTATTTAACCCCTTAAATTCGGAACAATTTCTTAAAAACTTAGTGGTGAGGTCATACCTTGTCATAAGAATCGCAACCTAAAAGGCGACCCTTTTAAAGTCTGTTAAAAAAGGGTTGTTCCAGCAAGTTTCCCTCCTTCCAAAGGAAATCCATTTTTTATATTAAATTTATAATTATAAATTAAAATGTACTCTAGACAACTCTGGGAGTATATATAATGAAAAAAACTAAAATAGTCGTGGTTGAAGACGAAGCTGATATTCTCGAAGTCATCGATTATAATCTTTCAAAAGAAGGGTTTAATGTTAGTTCTTCTTCGGATGGATTAAAGGGCTTGGCCCTGGTGCGAAAAGAAATACCTGATCTGGTTCTACTGGACCTGATGCTACCAGGTATGGATGGAATAGAAATCTGTCGAACATTGAAAGCTGATTCTATAACGCGTTCTATTTGTATTATCATGGTTACGGCAAAGGGTGAGGAAAGCGATATTGTTCTTGGACTTGGCATAGGGGCTGATGATTATGTTTTAAAACCTTTTCGCCCTAGGGAACTTATTGCAAGGGTTAAATCGGTTTTGCGCCGAGGCGGATTAAAGGAGGAAGTAAATCAAGATATTATTTCTATTGATGGGCTGGTTATCGATTGCAATCGGCATGAGGTGCGGCTAGAAGGCAAAAAAATTAACTTAACCGCGATGGAATTTAAGCTTTTGTATTTTCTTGCTTCACATCCGGGTCGAGTATTCACACGTGAGCATATATTGAATAATGTTTCTTCTGAAGATGCATATATCATCGACCGTAATATTGATGTTCATATACGTTCTATCCGCAAAAAACTTGATAAGCAACGAGATTTGATTGAGACTATTCATCGCGTGGGTTACCGATTTCGTGATGAGGAGGCAGGGTAATTGATTCGTTCTCGGATCTTATGGAAACTTTTTGCCGGTTATGTAGTTCTCATATCACTCTCTACCGTGATCGTCGGGATTCTCGTTTCCAAGCAGGTAGAAAAAGAAACTCTAAAGGAAATTGAACAGTCTCTAAATGTCCGTGCAACTCTGCTTAGGGGCATGGCTCTAGATATTTTTTCCGTTTCTTCTAAGAAAAAACACCAGGAACGCATAAAAAGTCTGGGAAAAGTAACCAATACACGTTTCACAATTATTAAATCAGATGGAACAGTGCTTGTCGATTCGCAGGAAGATCCAAAATCTATGGATAATCATGCAAATCGCCCTGAAATTCTCGCTGCATATTCTCACGGTCAAGGTATAACCACTCGATTCAGTAAAACGATTGACATTAACATGATGTATTACGCCCTCGCTGTAAAAAGTGGAGGTGACTTGCTAGGTTATGTAAGAACCTCTCTCCCTCTATCTGTTATTGATAATCGGCTTTCACATATTCACACGCTTATACTTTTTGCAATGAGTGTTTCTATAATAATAGCTTTAATATTGGGGTTTTTTGTCGCAAGGGGTTTTGCCAAACCTTTGGCTGCTATGACCGCAATCGCTGAATCGATGTCTGAAGGCAATTATGATCAACGGGTTTTAGTTGAAAGAAAAGATGAAATTGGTTCATTGGCTAAGACTTTGAATAAAATGGCGCGGAGCTCACGCGAACGATTGGAAACCATCGTATTGGACAACAACAAACTGGTTGCCATTTTAGCTGGAATGGTAGAAGGCGTCGTCGCAGTAGATAGAGATGAAAATATTATTCATTTGAATGAAGCCGCAAGAAGAATACTTGGTATTTCAACAAGTAAAAATTTTCCTAAAAGAATCTGGGAAACTACCCATTCGCAGGAATTTTGTCAGATTATTTCTTTAGTATTAAATGAAGAAACAGAAATTAGAAAAAAGTTAAAAATTGGGACTGGCTCTATGGATCAGATTTTAGAAGTTCATGTGTCACCATTTCGAGATTCTTCGGGGGAAATGGTTGGTGCTGTTGCCGTTTTACATGATGTGTCCGAATTAGAACGTTTGGAAACTATCAGGCAGGATTTCGTGGCTAATGTCTCTCATGAATTAAAAACTC
>CAZMXD010000283.1:0-2608 GCA_964570185.1 uncultured Nitrospina sp.
GCTGCTAATAGCTTCCTCGGGTGGAACAATAACATTGGATGCAACCAACGGTGGTGTGACCGCACCAGGCGCCGTAACGCTCTTTGCCACTGGAGTAATAAACCTGAATGATAATTTTACTTCGTCAGGAGCCATCTCAATTCAATCAAATGGTTTAACGATTGGAGGAACAACATTAAGCAGCGGAACCACTTCAACAACTATTCTAACTTCCGTTGCGGGAACAACTATGGGTTTATGTGGCAGTGTGTGCACAGGAAGTTTTGGGTTCAGCATAAGCTCTACGGATTTTTCTAAAATTTCTACGGGCAGCCTTGTTATAGGGGATAGCACCAATGGAAATATCACCGTAGAAGGAATAACAACTTCCATAGGTGATGTAACTTTAAATGCCACTAATTCATCTGGTCGTTCTATAATTTTTAATACCAGCAATTCTAATTTTAAAGGTCTGAATGTGAATGCCAGTAGCGGCATAGTGCTTTCTTCAAGCGTAACTACTCAAGGCGCCACGATTTTTGACTCTGATACGGATGCCGAAACAAATACCGGCGGTGATTTTACTCTTGCAACAAATCAATCATTGCGCACCACCAATAATTCATTATCCATAACTGCTAATGATTTGGTTTTGGGTGCAGGTAGTTCGATTTCATCGGGAGCGGCAGACACAACGTTACTCGCTGCAAAAACGGATAGAAGTATTGGATTAGGTTCCGGAGCAGGTGATTTTTCATTGTCCAACACTGAGCTTAGTTTGATAACTGCTGCAAATATAATTATAGGGAATAGTACGAATGGCACAATTTCTGTAGCGGGATTAACTTCTTTTAGCACCCCATTAACATTGAACGCAACTGGCACAGGAAGTGCTGTTAATTTCAACACAGGAGCTTCATCAGGATTGGGAAATGTAACTATCAATGCAGGAACGGGTGGTGTCGATTTTGGTGTTGATTTTACAACGACAGGATCATTGAATGTAAATTCAGCTGGAGCAATTACTGATACCGGTAAACTAACGGTAGCAGGAACTACCAGTTTCACAACCACGAGTTCTGACCAAGCGATCACAATAGACAGTTCATTGAATTCGTTTACCGGGATAGTCAGACTTAATACATCGGGAACGGGTAATGCGACTTTGACTAGTAATAATTATTTCACGCTAGGCACCTCAACAATAGGGGGAGATCTTTTAGCTACAGCGGGTGGAAACAATTCGCTCAACGTGAGCGGAGCGCTTCAGACAGGCGGAAACACAACCCTCCAGGCTGACAATGATATTACCTTTACCGCAAATGGAGATATTACCACCACCTCAGGAAACATAATCCTCACCGCCGATAATGATTCAGACAATAACGGCTCAGGTGGTGCCATAACCATGGACCCAGGAAGCAATTTCAATGCGGGTGCAAACACTTTGGCCTTATCGGCAGATGAAGACATTACTCTGGGCTTAATTAGTACTTCAAATTCTTCAGCTTCATCGATTACTCTAACTTCTATTAATGGTGGGATTCTTGATGGGGACACAAACTCTTTGGATATCATAACAAACGGTCGCCTGGTAGCCGATGTGGCAACAGGTTTTGGAACAACGGATAACGCTATTGAAACAGACCTTATATCTGTTGACATTGATAATGTCACTTCAGGAGATACGAATATTTTTGAACTAAATCAAATTGATGTATTCAAAATCAATCACGCTGGAACTGGTGACATCAAAGTTTCCTTTATTAAAACTGCCACCAATCAACAAAATGCGATAGCATCACAGGGATCCGTATCATTTACTAGAAGAGATACAGGCAAACTAATGGTTCAGGGAACGGGTAAAAATCTAAAAACACTTGCCAATGAAAGAACTCTACAGTTTTTCACTGTTTATGAAAATATCGAGCCTTCGTTTCTACCCATTGACCGGGCGCGGCATGACAACCCAGAACTTCCTTCCCTGGATTTGTTCAGCGATGCAAATTCTCTGGTAGAAATTGGTGAGGGAACAGCTGCTTATTTCGATGGATTGGAAAATCTTGAAAATGTCTGGGAAGGTACAGGGGTCAAGAACAAAAAAATCGCCAAGAGAAAAAGATCTTCAAAAACAATTCTTTCAAAACGATCCAAAACAACTTTTGAGAAACCCCAAATTGCTGAGATTCCTTTTAAAAAATCTTCTGATAAAACATCACCCTATTTTGAAGATATTTCGGGCAAGGAAAAAGCCCCATATCAATCTGCGCATAAAATTTCCAAGCCACCGAAACCTCTGTTTAGTTTGAGTCAAGCTGAATCTTTAAGCTTCTTACCCTGATTTTTATTTAGAGAAAATTTGTGATTGGCTAAATAGTCAGCATCAATCACTACCACATTTCCGTACTCTGGAATTTCTAATTTCTTTTGATAAAGGCTTTCATACTGTTTTCCATTTTCAGGTTGGCTGGTTAACTCCAAAAGGCGTGTTTCTACTGGGTCACGCCTTAATAGTTTTAACGTAGCCTCATCAAGTTCTAATTTGGGGCCTAAATTTTCCAATGCACTCAATGGCTCTTTCCCTTCCGCCATACCCTCCTTGATAGCTTCTTCAATAGATTCTTTTCTT
>CAZMXD010000284.1:0-2568 GCA_964570185.1 uncultured Nitrospina sp.
TCGAAGGCTCCCTTCTTCCATATTGCAGTCACTTACCTCTGTATATTCCAAAATTGATTTTAGTTCACCCAAATAGGCTCGGGCTTCTTCAGCAGATCTTAGGTCGGGTTCACTGACTATTTCGCAAAGGGGCACACCAGTACGGTTAAAATCCACATAACTTTTTCCGGGACTCCCCAAATTCTCTCCATGGATTAACTTTCCAGCGTCTTCTTCCATATGGATACGAGTGAGCCCTATTCGTTTTTTGGTTCCATTAATGTAAATATTAATATGTCCGTCCACACCTAAAGGCTCCTCAAATTGTGAAATTTGGTAACCCTTTGGCAGGTCGGGGTAAAAATAATTTTTTCGGGCGAAACGGTTCATAGATTCAATTCTGCAATGGGTCGCCAGACAAGTTTTCATGGCTGCTTCTAAAAATTGTTTATTCAAAACAGGAAGCGTACCTGGCATGCCCAGACAAATGGGACAAGTATTTGCATTGGCTGGTTTGCCAAATTCGGTGGAGCAAGAGCAGAAAATTTTTGTCTTCGTCTTTATTTGGACATGAACTTCTAGTCCGATAACAATTTCATATTTCATAAAAAGGTTTTTATAATGGGAAAATCTTTTTTTGATAAGGCTTTAATTTTAATAACCCGCAAGGATCCACGTCAAATTTTCAACTTAATGTGCCGTAAACCCTCCGTCAACAGGAAGTACGGCTCCGGTTACAAAAGAGGATTCATCGCTGGCTAAATAAAGGCACGCACTTGCAATATCACCGGGTTTGCCAAATCGACCTATGGGATATTCCTTGCTCCACTCCTGCATCAAAGAATCATCTTTCATTAAATCAGCGGTCATATCGGTTTCAATCAGTCCCGGGCAAATAGAATTGGATCGAATGCCATATGATCCATATTCGACCGCAACGGAACGACTAAACTGGTTCAAGGCTCCTTTTGAAACATTATATGCCGCGACTTGCGGCACAGCGATGAGACCCAGAATTGAACTGATATGAATGACGCTTCCCTTTTTTTGATCCATCATTACGGGTAAAACACGTTTTGTAAGCTGGAAAACGGAACGGATATTAATATCCATTAATGCGTCCCATTGCGAATCAGAAATTTCGTGTAACGGGGCCCCGTTAAAGACTCCTGCATTGTTTACAAGAATATCAATTCTTTTAAAGTTCGCCAGGGTTTCCTTGACGAGTCGATCGAGGTCATCATTTTTTTTCATGTCTCCCTGAATAGGGAGCGCAAAATTGCCTATTTCCTCGGCTGCTTTTTCTAGCGTGTCTTTCCGGCGACCAAATAAGACTACCTTGGCTCCTTCCTTGCAAAAGGCATATGCTGTCGATAAACCAATTCCTGATCCGCCACCTGTTATTATTGCTATTTTATCTTTTAATCTCATTCTTCCAGTTTTAAAATTGATTAGACAAAATGTATAATAACCTATATGGATTAATACGTTTCATATGTTTTATCCTGGCCCGTGTTGGATAAGCTGTTAAATATGGTTTTGCGCCTGGAGTATTTTTCAACCATGAAATACATTTATTATGGTTTTGGAGGTTTTATTGGCTTTATTTGTGGTGTCGCCCTGAATCTTATTTTTTATATGTTGGATAAATCGGGGATAAAATTTGCCGGGTATCTTATCAAAACGTTAGGCTTTTTTGGGGAATATATTCTTGAATTGATCAACGCGCTACCCTTATTGGGAGCATTGTTAGGCATCATATTGGTGAAATATCTCTTCGGTCGCGAATTTGAAGAAAAAGTCGAATAATAACGAAGATTTGCGACTTTTAATTAGAAGCCCTTGCCGCGGTGGGTTAGTGATAAAATATTCATTGATCATTTGTTTGGTAAAAAAGAATGAATAAAAAATTCAATGATAATATTTTGATAGCCATGGAAGCGGCTGAAGAAGCCGTTAAGGTATGCAAACAAGCTATGATTGACGCTGATGATGAAAGTTGTCGTGCTATGTATTCGGCAATCCAAAAAGACTGCGAAAGGCATATTAAAATGCTTAAAGGAGAAATAGAATTGCATAAAGTTCAGAAAAAATGGGAAGATTAAATGCGTATTTTAATTGTTGAAGATGAAAAAAAAGTAGCGGCATTTATTAAGAAAGGCTTGGAAGAAGAAACCTACGCGGTGGATATTGCCGTCGATGGAGAAGAAGGCCTGCACCTTGGAGAACAAAATCAGTACGATCTGATCATACTAGACCTGATGCTTCCAAAAATTAACGGATTGGAGATACTATCCGTTCTTCGATCGAATAAAATTGAAACCCCCATATTACTCCTTACCGCAAAGGACTCTGTTGATGATAAAGTCAAGGGATTGAATGAGGGGGCTGATGACTATCTTACCAAGCCTTTTGCGTTTTCCGAACTTTTGGCGAGAATTCGTGTCCTTTTGCGAAGAGGAAAAACGGAAACCAAAACTACATTAGAAATTGCCGATCTCACGCTTAATTTGGTTAGCCATAAGGTAAACCGGGGCAATGAAGAAATTGAGTTGACGGGAAAAGAGTACAGTCTGCTGGAATATTTTA
>CAZMXD010000285.1:0-2521 GCA_964570185.1 uncultured Nitrospina sp.
CTATGGTTACTTGGCGTTTATCACTGACTGAATCCATCATAATAGCAAATTCAACCGGACCAAAGTCCTGTGCTTCATCGATGACAACATGATCCAGCGAAACTATTCCACCTTTACCATCCGGCAAACCGCCATTCTTAATTTGAATGAATCTAAGAACTAATGACATATCGAAATAGTCCAGATTCTTTTTAAGGCGGTTCTTTTCTGTTAATCGCTTAAGGTAATCAAGATTGGAAGCAAGCCTTGCATCCTGTCGCAGGTAATTTTTCAGATGGTCAGTATCGGACAGTAAATTATATAAATCCTGTAAATAATCTTCTAAATTGGAAATCTGTTTTTTAATAAATCCAATTTTCTGTTGTTTTTCAGCATCGGGGATTTTTGAGGTATTTATTTCATACCTAAAATCTCTTAATCGGGGCAATATCGGCTTGTCTTTATTTTTTGCCCAGTTTTCCTGATAACTCGGTCGATTTGCAAACTGTTTTTTGATTTCTTCATCTAAATTTTTAGTTTGTTTTTCGACCCAACCAGAAAGAGCTTTTAAAATTTCTTCCGAAAATTTTATTTCTTCAACAAATGAAGGAATATTAAGAAATTTAAAAAAAGGCTGGCCCCAGACAGATTTACGAATAATAGATAAAGCCAAGCTATTAAATGTGGTCGTTTGAACTCCATCTATACCCATCGAAGGCAAAGTGCTACTAACATAAACAGCTAGTGATTTATTCATAACAATCACGCGTGTTTTTTCGGCTTTAACATTGGAATTTTTTTCATGCAGCAACCAGGCAAGACGATGAAGAGCAACCGTAGTTTTACCGGAGCCTGCGGAACCTTGTATTATAACCGGGCGCTTCGGATCAGTGGTGATCAATTCAAACTGGTCTTTGGTAATTAAAGATAGGATATTGGGTAAACTTTTTTCTTTTGAATGTAATCCGCGGGAACGATGAGCGGCAATCTCCGAATCAACATCCAACTTTTCCCAACCCGCTTCATTTCTTCGAAAAACTCCTTCAGGCGCATCAATTTGACATAATTGACCATTTTCTACTTTATAGGATCGCCTAAGTTTAATCTTTCCACTTCGCTCCCTTTTATTTATAACTTCAAAAAATTCTTCATCCTGCTTGTAGTTGAAATACAAAGCAGCGATGGGACCATTACGCCAATCTACAATACCTGCATCAATATTGCTTTTTTTACCAATCAAGAATGATACTTCACTACCATCATCTTCTATAGTTGAAACTCTTCCAAAATATGGCTCCTGAATCAGCTCCAATAATGCCTTGTCACTATTCTTGCGAATATCCATTATCGAATGAGCGACCGCTTCATCAGAGATAAGGGGCTGTCTTTCTTCATCATTCCATTCATTAACAACTTGCTTGGTCAATTCTCTTGCAACTTGATTAGCATTAATCTTTGCGTTTTGCGCGACTGGCAACTGTTGACAAAGAGATTGCAAGGTAGCCTCAAGAAGCTCTTCTTCTTCTTTTATATAAGCTTTTTCTTCTTTTGTTAAAGACATGAAAAGTCCATTTGGTTAAATCGATCTAATCTAGTCAAAAAGGACCGATGAATCCCATAATCTAAATGAGTGGAATAGATAAGGTCAACCAAAATTTTCTTAAACAAATAAAAATATATTTTCAGCGATTTCGAAAATCATGAAAAACAAAGAAATACTTTAAATTAAAAAAGATTTCATTTATTATGAATAACCCGTCATGCATCAAATACAATTATTTTGAGCATTATTTAGGAGTTTTTTCATGAAAACCTATGAGGACTTGGAAGGTGATGGTGGATCTAATATCATCGGCCAGGTCGTTCAGCTGGGCGAGAAACTACGATTTCGTCTAGACAAAATCAAGCACAAAGTTGCCCTCATGAGTGGAAAAGGTGGTGTTGGTAAGAGTTCCATAACAGCCAATATTGCCTCATGCCTTGCAGATCGTGGTTACAAAGTGGGTATCCTTGATGCCGATTTGAATGGCCCCAGCATAGGACATTTGCTAGGTGTAGGGAATGATCAAAAGCTTGAGACAAAAGATAATGGTGTTGAACCAGGAAACGGCTATCAGGGAATAAAAATCATGTCCATGGACATGCTCCTAAAATCCGCTGATACACCGGTAATGTGGACCGAAGAAAATGATGCCACTGCTGTTTGGGTAAGCACTATGGAATCCACTGCAATTCGAGAACTGCTCGCGGACACAAACTGGGGTGAGTTGGATTACCTTTTAATAGATATGCCGCCAGGGAGTGACCGTATCGATAATATCCGTTCTCTCATCCCGGAATTAGCTGGGGCAATTGAAATCACGATTCCCTCGATGTTATCACAGCATATCGTCACCAAATCTATCACCAAAAACAACAAAATGGGTGTTCCGATTATTGGTTTGGTTGAAAATATGGCTACTTATGTATGCCCGCATTGCGAAAAAGAAGGGAAGTTGTTTGAAGGTGAAGATGTCCAAAAATTGTCGAAAAGAAAAGAGAT
>CAZMXD010000286.1:0-2517 GCA_964570185.1 uncultured Nitrospina sp.
AATTTCCTCCTCATTGCATATTCCAGTTTTTTAAATTCTCTCGACGGACAAATTTTCGCATTGATCATTATGACTGTTGCTGCCGCCGAAGTCGTTGTCGGACTAGCCATTATTCTCACAATTTTCCGAACCCGTCATGAAATGGATGTGGATCAAATCAATGCGTTGAAAGGATAAACTTTGTTTGCAAGCAGTTGGCTTATTTTATTGTTTCCCTTGACTGGCTTTATTTTTCTCAGTTGGTATGGAGGGAGGGTTTCTCAACAGCTTGTAGGACTGGTCGGCTGCGGGACAGTAGGAGCGTCATTTCTTACATCGCTGGTTGCTTTGAGTGATTTGCTTTTTCTGCCATCCGAAGAGCATATTGGTAAGGTTCATGTTTTATATCAATGGGTGTCTTCCGCAAATTTTAATTTGGACCTTGCTATTTTGGTAGATCCACTTTCTGTTTTTATGTTTCTCATTGTGACTGGTGTCGGGTTTGTGATCCATGTTTATTCTATTGGTTACATGTATGATGATCCTGAGTATTCCCGGTTCTTTTCATATTTAAATTTATTTATATTTTCTATGTTGGTGTTGGTCGCAGCGGCCGATTTCTTTTTTCTTATTGTAGGGTGGGCTCTGGTAGGTCTGGCTTCTTATCTATTGATAGGTTTTTACAAGGAAAAAACAAGCGCGGTATTTGCAGCGAGAAAAGCTTTTGTGATGAATGTGATTGGCGATGTCGGTATGGTAATCGCGGCCTTTGTGATTTTTGAATCTTTTGGCACCTTAAGTTTTGTCGATGTTTTTGCTGCTGCCCCCGAAATGTTTCGCCCGAATGACGATCAAATTCTTTTAATTACTTTATTGCTTCTTGTTGGAGCTTTTGCCAAATCAGCACAGCTTCCTTTGCACACTTGGTTGCCCGATGCAATGGAAGGCCCCACTCCTGTTAGCGCATTGATTCACGCTGCGACGATGGTTACCGCAGGAGTTTATCTAATTGCGCGTTGTCATGTGCTCTATGAACTAGCCCCTTTCACCATGTATTTGATCGCCACGGTTGGAGTTTTGACAGCTGTTTTTGCGGGTACCATGGGAATGGTTCAATACGATATCAAAAGGGTTATTGCATACTCTACCATGAGCCAATTGGGTTATATGTTTTTGGCAATGGGAATTGGAGTTTACAGCTTGGGTATGTTTCATCTAATGACGCATGCATTTTTCAAAGCACTGTTATTTCTTGCTGCAGGAAGCGTCATTCATGCGTTAGATGGTGAGCAGGATATCAGAAAAATGGGTGGCCTTAAAAATATTATGCCTCTAACGCACGCTACTTTTTTAATCGGTGCTTTGGCTTTGGCCGGTTTTCCTTTGACTAGTGGCTACTTCAGTAAAGAAGCCATCATCCTTAGCTCTTATCATGCGGAAATGGGAAATTTTGTTTTTTGGGCTATTGCACTTATCACTGCGGGCATGACAGCTTTTTATATTTTTCGAGTTTACTTCTCTACTTTTGTTGGTAAGACGAGAAGTCCTGATTCGCATCCCCATGAATCACCTTTAACAATGGCTTTGCCTTTGGTATTTTTAGCGGTTCTTGCGTTAGGTGGCGGGTTTTTAGGTCCTTTGGTAGACGCGTTTTTGGCTCCCGTCTTCGGACATGAGGCACATCATTTTCACGATGGGATTTTAGAAACGATTGCTCTAATTGCTGGGATCGGTGGCATAGCGACTGCTGCCCTAATGTATCAGGTAAGTAAAGATCGCATAGAGCTTATGAAGGAAGTGTTTGCTCCTCTATATGACTTGTTGTTTCATAAATATTATGTGGATCAAATTTATGATTTTTTAATTGTAAAGCCCACCAAAGCAATCGGTAGGTTTATGGAAGAAAAAGCTGAAAAGCAAGGTGTAGATTTTGCAGTCGACCAGGTGGGTTTTCAGGTTAAAGAAGTGAGCCGCGGAATCAGTTTTTGGCAAACAGGTAGAGTACGCACTTATGCGCTAAATATGGTTGCTGGAATGGTGGTTATTTTATTATTTGTGGTTTTTCTATAGATAAAGAATGTTATCTCTAATTATTTTTATTCCCGTTCTTACAGCTTTGCTACTCATCTTTGTGGACAGGGATAACCATGGCCTTATTAAGATGATGGGTTTGGGGGCTACTTCGGGGACTTTGCTGATTTCTATGTGGGTATTGTACTCTTTTGATTCGAGCAACCCAGGAATGCAATTTGTGGAGAGCCTGCATTGGGTACCCGCACTTCATATCAATTATGAGATTGGCGTAGATGGCATCAGTTTATGGATGATAGTTTTGACGGCATTTTTGGGTGTTATATCCATTATTATGTCGATGAGCCAGAAAAAAGGTTTTAGGAATTTCATTGCACTTATGCTTGCCTTGGAGGCTGGAACGCTGGGGGTTTTTCTCGCTTTGGACACTATACTGTTTTATGTGTTCTGGGAATTAATGCTAGTGCCAACCTATTTCATAATAGGCCTTTGGGGTGAGGGGCGTCG
>CAZMXD010000287.1:0-2513 GCA_964570185.1 uncultured Nitrospina sp.
CATCCCCGCACCCGATACAACATCAATCATAGGAGGGCGTTTTTCCGTCACATCGATATCCACTTCTCGATCATCGAGACGCCCTTCTTTAAGCATTTGTTTAAACTTTTCACGAGTTTGATCGTAATGTAGTTTTCCATTAGGATCAGATTTAAAGTCGGTTTTTCCGGAATGACCTGGTGGAGGCGGTAAAAGCAGGTCGAGCAACTTTTCAGTTGCTTGTTCACGGGCTTTTTGCCTCACCTCTAACTGCATTTCCTCCTTAACCATAGTTTTGCTGAGTTCGACTAGGTCACGGATCATAGATTCAACATCACGCCCGACATAACCGACTTCAGTGTATTTGGAAGCTTCTACCTTTATAAAAGGAGATTTAGCAAGCTTGGCTAGTCTCCTTGCTATTTCAGTTTTTCCAACCCCCGTGGGACCGATCATAAGAATATTTTTAGGTCCAACCTCGTCTCGTAATGAGTCGGGCAGCTGCTGCCTGCGCCAACGATTTCTCAATGCAATTGCAACAGCGCGTTTGGCTTTATTTTGTCCTACGATAAACTTGTCCAGCTCTTCTACGATCTGTTTCGGAGTCAGAGAAGCCATAAATTCCCCTTTCAGGGTATTTAATTTGTTTTCAGGCTGAGTCATTGTTAATTCATTCATACGTTATAATTCTTCAATAGTAAGATTGCTGTTGGTGTATATGCAGATACTTTCAGTAATTTTCATAGCCTCTTCAACAATTTCACGTGCCGAAAGACCACTATGCGCAACTAACGCCTTGGCTGCTGAAAGCGCAAACATTCCACCCGAGCCAATCGCCAATATTTCATCATCTGGTTCGATTACATCTCCAGTACCTGATAATAAAAGGAAGTTTTCTTTATCGGCTACAATTAGCATCGCCTCAAGTCGGCGTAACATTTTATCGGTTCGCCAGTCTTTCGCCATTTCGACTGCGGATCGATAAAGGTTACCTTGAAACTTTTCTAGTTTTTCCTCGAATCGACCAAACAGAGAGAACGCATCGGCCGTGGAACCCGCAAAACCTCCGACTACTTTATTATTAAATATTCGCCTTACTTTACTAGCAGTATGTTTCATGACAGTATTGCCAAGGCTTACTTGCCCATCTCCACCCATAACGATTTTGCCTTTATGACGTACAGCTAAAATTGTGGTCGCATGCATCATGGTAGTTATTGTACTTGTAAAGTAAGAAAAATAAAGATTTTATTCAACGAGGATTTATTCTTTTGCCCTGGGGTGAGCCTGATCATAGGTTTCTATCAACTTATCGATTGTCAAGTGAGTATATTTTTGCGTAGTGGAAAGACTTGCATGGCCTAGTAATTCCTGAATAGATCGGAGATCCGCACCACTTTCCAACAGATGGGTGGCAAAGGAATGTCGAATGGAGTGTGGTGAAACTTTCCCGGGAAAGTTTCCCGTTGTAACATACTTTCTAATAATTTTTCGAACACCACGGGTTGAAATTCCTTTACCACGGTGGTTGAGAAAGAGGAAGTCGGTATTTATTTTTGTAGATACTATTTTGTTCATACGAGCTTTTTTATAATTTTCCAATGCTTCTACACATTTTCGACCGAAGGGCAACAGGCGTTCTTTATTTCCTTTTCCAAGAACTTTTGCAATTTGATTAACAAGGTCGATATCCCAAATCTTCAGAGAAACCAGCTCGCTGATTCTTAATCCGGTATTATAAAATAACTCAAGCATTGCACGATCACGAATAGCCATAAAACCAACACCTTGAGGCAAGTCAATAAGGCGGAACATTTCGTCTACAGATAGAAAAGTGGGAAGTTTGTTTTCAATTTTCGGTGCGGGAATAGATTTCACCACATTATTCTTTAAGTGACCCTCGCGGCATAAAAAACGAAAAAAGGAACTCAATGTAGAAAGCTTTCTTCGCATGGAAGAAGCAGACAACTTTTTTTCATACAAGAAGCCCAGATAGGAACGAACCGCTAGGCGATCTATCAAAGTTATTTCGGGGGTGCTTGATTCTCCACCATGTCCCGACTGTTTTAAAAATTCTTCGAACTGGAAAATATCATTGAGGTAACTGTTTAGGGTATGAGGCGAAGCAGTTTTTTCCGCTACTAAATAATCTTTGAATTTTTTTATATATTTCTTCAAAATAACCTCTAATTTATCAATGGTATAAAGGTAGTCGAATGCCGTCGCGAAGTCAAGGACGGGGTTTATTCAAATCTATTTGAAACTATTGAAGGTTGAGTTCATAATTATTTGCAATTATTTTCAATATTTGCAATCTAGTATTATAAATGCCCCTAATTCAGGAAAAACTATGACGGATTCAAGCAACCAAGAGGAATTCAAAAAGGTATCAAAAATTCAGCAGCGGTTGGATATCTTGATAGAACATGTGGAATCTAGAAAAGAAG
The DNA here is from genome assembly GCA_964570185.1 of uncultured Nitrospina sp. Lineage (GTDB taxonomy): Bacteria > Nitrospinota > Nitrospinia > Nitrospinales > VA-1 > UBA8687. The sequence goes on from CAZMXD010000287.1 coordinate 2,427, forward strand.
CGCTGGAAGAAGAAATTCAGGAACACTTACATGAATCCTTGGCGAATGCGCGTGACTCCATAGAACGTATTCAAGAAAACATTGCAC
>CAZMXD010000288.1:0-2483 GCA_964570185.1 uncultured Nitrospina sp.
AAAAATTAGGAGCCGATGGAGCTTTGCTCATCACCCCCTACTATAACAAGCCGACACAGGAGGGGTTGCACCAGCATTTTGTTGCTGTAGCAAAAGAGACTAGGCTGCCGATTATTCTTTATAATGTTCCAAGCCGGACATCGATTAATATGTTACCTAAAACGGTGGCTAGGCTTTCTAAGATTGAAAATATTGTGGGCATCAAAGAAGCCTCTGGTAATCTTGTGCAGGTCAGTGAAATCATTCAATCCTGCAATGCCGATTTTACAGTAATTTCCGGGGAAGATGCACTTACCTGGCCGATTCTGGCATTAGGTGGGAAAGGGGTGATCTCTGTTACGGCAAATCTGGTTCCTGAAAAATTTTCCAAACTTTGCAAAGCAGCATTGGAAGGAGATATGGCTATTGCCAGATCTTTGCATTACGAACTATTGAAACTCAATGAAGTTATGTTTATAGAGACGAACCCGATTCCCGTTAAAGCTGCATTGGCAATTATGGGCCGCATCGATAATGAGCTTCGCGCACCGCTTTGCCCCCCGTCTGAAGAAAATTTAGCTACTTTGAAGTCTGTTTTGCAGGAATATAAACTTGTCTAGTAATAAGGAAGCTAAATAATTTAATCTTAACCGCATTGATTAACAGGAGTAGGTGCTTTGACAAAAATTTTAGTAATAGGAATAGCTGGGCGTATGGGGAAGACTATTGCAGAATGTATTGAAGACACCGAAGGTGTCCGGCTAGGTGGCGGAACCGAACGCGCAGGTAGTAGTATAATCGGGCAGGATATTGGTGAAGTAGCTGGTACCGGAATTAAAGGTATTCCTGTTTTAGACGATCTGGAAATTGCACTCGAAACTTGTGATGTTGCGATTGATTTCACGACTCCCGACTCTAGTATATTGACTTTGAAAGCCGCAGCGAAAAGGGATAAACCATTGGTGGTGGGTACGACTGGATTCTCTACAGAACAGAAAAAAGAAATTACTAAGATTGGCAAAAAAAATAGTTTAGTTGTTGCTCCTAATATGAGCATTGGTGTGAATGTATTATTTAAACTGGTTAAAGAAGCTGCGCATGTTTTGGGCGAAGATTATGATGTAGAAATTGTCGAAGCGCACCACAAATTTAAAAAGGATGCTCCCAGCGGAACTGCAGCTCGCATCTCTGAAATCGTTGCTGATACCTTAGGGCGCGATCTGGAGAAGGTAGGAGTTTATGGGAGACAGGGTCTCGCTGAGCGTAAGCCCAAGGAAATTGGTATTCATACCGTGAGAGCAGGAGATATAATAGGAGAACACCGCGTTTTATTTGGCGGTATGGGAGAAAACTTTGAGATTTTTCATAGGGCACAAAGTAGGCAGACCTTTGCGCGGGGTTCTATCCGTGCTGCCCAATGGATACTTAATAAACCCAAGGGTGTGTATGATATGCAGGATGTTCTGGGGTTGGCGTAATATGGGATAAGTCTTATGAAAAACGAGAATCGGAACAAAAGCGCTAAAGATAAAAATAACTCGGTTTTTAAATTTGTTCGTCGTGATTTTTTTAAATTGATTTCCTTTGCGGGTATTTCTTCTATCCTTCCCAATGTTGCGTCTGCCAAAGACGACTTTCGTAACGATAAAAATATTCCAAAAAAATATATACAAAATCGGGATATCCCCGGTTTTCATATCCGTAGCGCAAATCCGTTTATGGGTGTGGACATGGGAAACTGGGGACTTTCCATTGGCGGCATGGTGAAAAATCCTATCGCCATGAGCTATGAGGACTTGTTTGGAATGAAAATGGTTTCTCAAGTGTCTAGACTAAAATGCGTGGAGTGCTGGTCGGCAAAAGCAAAATGGGAAGGTTTTCATTTTTCGGAATTAGTTGAAAAGCTTAAACCTGATCCAACTGCAAAGTTTGTTTATATCCAGTCTGCCGATTCCTATTACGAAAGTTTTACAGTAGAAGAGTTGTTGCGTCCCCGTGTGTTATTTGTCCTGCGTATGGATGGGCAGCCTTTGAGCAGGGATCATGGTTACCCACTTAGATTAATAGCACCCTTTAAGTATGGCTATAAAAATATCAAGTACATTACCAGCATTAAATTTCTTGATACTCGGAAAAGAAATTATTGGTCTAACAGCGGTCACTATTCTATTGATGGAACTATTCAACCGGGTATTGATCATCCTCTCGACTTTAACAAAAAACCACTACCGATAAACGGTGGTGAAGTTTTCCATTTCTTCGACAAACGTCCGCCAGTTTGAAGCTAACCACTCCACCGCTGCTGTGATGAGAAAAAACCCTATTGAGCTTGCAATTATTGTGAAGCCTTACGCTTTATTTTTTTTCTTTTTTTTCCTATTTTCTTGCGATTCATATGAAGTAGTACAAATTAAAGTAGAGATACCAGCTGGGGTTCAGGTTCCTGAAAAGATGGTCTATATTCCTGGAGGGGATTTTATTATGGGGCATGCAGGAGAGCCTCG
>CAZMXD010000289.1:0-2482 GCA_964570185.1 uncultured Nitrospina sp.
TTTGCGAAGCACATGTCGCTCTTGGTAAAAAACTTAGACTGTTCAGCCCTAAACGGGTGGTGGAGGAATTAAAAATTCTTAAATATGAAAAGGGAGCTAAAGGACTTTATTTCCAAGACTCAACATTTACTTTAAATAGAAAGTATGTGTCTGAACTTTTCGACTTGATGATTAAAGAAGGGGTCAATGATCTTTTATGGTCTTGCACTACAAGGACAGACCGGGTTGACCCTGAACTTCTAGCCCACATGTATGAAGCGGGTTGCAGAAATGTCCTTTATGGTATTGAGTCGGGAAATCAACAATCGCTGGATGTGTTGAAAAAAAATATTAAAGTGGATGTCCAAGAAAAAGCTGTTGAATGGACTCATAAAGCAAAACTTACAATGCTGTGCTCTTATATATTATGTTTGCCTGGAGAGACGGAAGAGATGGTGCAAAATACTATCAAATATGCAAAACGTCTTTCTGCGCAAATGGCTCTATTCTATTTGCCAGTACCTTACCCTGGAAGCGAGTTGTATAAGATTTGCAAAGAAAATGAAGGCCTTAGGGAAACAAAAAACTGGGCGGAATATTTGTCAATTGATTTTGACAACCCCGTTTACATTAATCCAAATATCGGCAAAGAACGAATGAAATACTGGTATAAGAAGGCATATTTTGAATATTACACTTATCCTAAAACGTGGGCCACAAACATAAGGTCTCTGATTTATAATGGGGGTATTAAGCGGAATATCAGAGGAATTAATGCAGTCATCTCTTTGTTATCACATAAAAGCAGTTAGAAAGGATAGTCAGTTGAAATTTCTGAAGGAAGAGTTAATTTCTTTTAAAACGTTGAAATCTGGGTGAGGATTTTGATTTACCAAACTGATTACACTGTCACTGCGAAATCCTATTCGGATTCGCGCTCCTTCCAAAATTTTCAAACTCATCCAGATGATTTTCCAAGGCACGGGAATAAGTAAAGGAGTTTTATTTTCCTGATAGGCTAGGGTAATTAAAATTTCCTTGAAAGTTTTCCCTTTTTGAGACGCAGCCGTTATTGGAAGCGAGATAATGGCATTGGGCGTGGAACTTAATTTGTATATTAATCCACATAAATCTTCTATATGAGAAAAATATAGAATTTGATTGCCCCTACCAATTAACGGAATTAAGGGGAGGTGTGTTGCAATTGATTTTAAACTGGCTAAAAATCCACCAAGCTGACCTCCGAAAATCAAGCCGGGTCGAATAATAATCCCTCCTAACCTAGCTACTTCTTTTTCGATTGCCAGTTTGGCTTTTCCATATAACGAGTCGCAATTATCAAAAGCGCTGATTGAGGATATATAGATAATTTGTTTTATTCCCCCGGCCTGGGCGGCTTGAAAAAGCCGAATGGATCCCTGCACGTTGATTTCTGAAATATCCTTCCATGAAACTGGAATCGGATCATAAGCGCAGTGCACGAGGGCTTCTGCTTTATTAAATACCTCTGGATTCTGAAAATCTTTTAGAGAGAAGAATACGGGTTTTTCCTCAAGATCTTTATAGTTATAGGATCTTTGAAGAGAGATAACCTTGCAGTTCCGTTGCTTCAGAAACTGGCATAAAGCACTTCCCAAGTAACCATTGGCACCTGTAACTGCAAACGTCTTCATCGTGTTAACATGGAAGCTTTGGCAATTCGATATGCATTGGACATAATTGATAAAACAATCGGCCCCGGAGGTATGCTGGTGAAGGTAGAAGAATCCACGAGGTGGACCCTATTCCATCCTTTTATTCTTCCTAATGTATCAGACTCCAGATGGCCAGGGTTTTTTTTCATGGGAAAAGTCCCTCCATAATGGTTGCCGTGTCCAATTTGACTTAAGTTATTAAGTGGAAGCAGAGGAAAAGCCTTGAGGTATCTTCGATTTTCCCAAAGTAAACGACCTTGTTTTTGTACAACCTTTGGAGTAATCGGGTTTTTAACTGCTTCAATCATGAGATTTTCGGACTCATTCTGATAAGAATGCCTCAATGTTAATTTTGCGCGACCGGACAAACTGGAATGAAGGTAACCTTGGAGAATAATCAGTCTTCCCAATATTAAGGGAAGAATTGGCTTAGCGAAGGAAAAGAAGGGGCCTAGGAGATTCTTTATAGCCTCGGTGTAAAAGTCATTATAGGTATAAGCCTGAAAAATAATAGAATGGCTATCTAGAGACTCATCAAAATGCTCAATAAATAACTGGGCCAAGGTAAACAACTTCTCCTCGCTCACTCCTTTAGTACGGGTATATCGAACTAGTGGAAGAATGAAATGCTGGCTATCCTGAACAAAAACGGGTTCATTAAAAACTTTCATCGATCCAAGCATTATTTTTGCAGTTGGCACGACTCCTGAACCTACAAAAACTCTTTCCGCTGAAAATGATCGGCTTTTATTCCCAGTTCTTGATCTAGTTTGGATGATAACTTTTCCATTTTCCTCCAGCATTGTTTG
>CAZMXD010000290.1:0-2476 GCA_964570185.1 uncultured Nitrospina sp.
ATGACTTCCGCGTTTGCAACAGATGCACTGGTTTATCATCTGGCGGTGCCCAAAGCTTTCCTGCAAGCTGGAGGATTGGTCAACCTACCCAATAATATCTACTCATTTTTTCCTCAGCAAATTGAAATGCTTTATCTTTTTGCTTTGGCATTAGGCACCGATTTGTTGGCGCAACTTACCGGTTTGGGAGTTGTCTTTTTGCTTTTGTTTGCCCTATGGCATTACTCCAATAAAAAGATGGAAGATAACTACGCATGGCTAACGCCTGTAATATTTTTTTCAACACCTACATTTTTTAGCTTGGCCTCTTCCGCTTCTGTCGAACTACAAGCGGCTACTTATATATTTCTGGGTTTTTACTGCTGGGAAAACGGATGCAAACGAAAGGAAGCCAGTTGGTTTATTTTAATGTCTCTGTTTGCCAGTGCCGCCGTTGCAACCAAACTGCTCTTTTTCAGCATTTTACCCTTGGCATTACTAGGGCTTGCCATTCATGGTCACACTCATAAAAATGTGGGTCAAACCACTATTCAATGCCTAATCCTGTTATTGGGTTCACTGCTAATACTTTCTCCTTGGTTAGCAAGAAACTATTTTTTTACGGGCAATCCCTTGGCACCCTTTTTCATGAATATTTTCGGCGGGGAGAACGGGATTAATTGGGATATTATGCGTTCTCAAATGCAGCTTAAATATTATTCCTCTTTTGGAATGGGCCATGGCATTCTCGATTTTTTATCTCTACCTATCAATCTCACATTTTTCAGCGAGCTAAATTCCCTCAAATTCGATGGTAAAATTGGAATTCTGTATTTATTACTATTACCCGCGCTTTTAGGGTTGGGCCGTAAAGCTCTTCCCGCAATTATTGTTTTTTCAGTACTTCTAGTATTCTGGTTCACGCAAACGCAAAACATAAAGCTTCTAGCACCTGCACTTGTTTTTCTTTCCTTTCTACTGATTTCCGGCCTGCATCAGGTTTTTATAAAATACCGAAGCGTAAAAATAGCAAAGTTTTTTTTAACGACTATTTTAGCTCTAGGCATTTTGTTCAATACATCCGCCATAATTAAAGAATGGCTTTATGTGAATCCGCTTTCTTTCCTCCTTAAGAAGGAAACCAGAGAACAGTTTTTAACACGTCAAATAAAAGCCTACCCATCTTATTATGATGCAAATAAATTTTTAACGGAAAAAGATAAAGTGTTAATGGTTCATATGAAAAATCTAGGGTACTTAATGAATCGGCCCTTCTTAAGTGATACTTTTTTCGAATCCCATACCTTATCTGAAATCATCGACAAAGGTGTTTACGCAGCAGACATCATTAATAGATTGAAAGCGCGTGAAATCACCCACGTTCTGTTTGACTTTAATTATGTATTTGGAAAAGATTCAAAACTTACAATAGGGGAAAGAGCGATATTTAAAAATTTTTTGATCAAACACGGAGAACAAATCTCCGCAAAAAACGGGTTTCTACTTTATCGCTTTGTGCTAGACTCGGAGACTGCAAAACAAAGAAAATTGATTCCCCTTAATCATTAAAACAAATAATTTGGAAACCCGTGCTATCCAGGGGCATAAAAAAACAAAAACAGGCGCGCCTATTTTCGCAAGGTGAGGCCCGAACAAATTTCAAGTTAAAGGGTATAAAATATGCAACGGCTTGCAGGAAAAAACGTATTGATCGTCATTCCCAAAGACTACTATATGGAAAATGAATTCGATCCCGTATTCGAAGCTATTAACGCAGAGGGAGCCAACGTCTTGGTCGCATCTGGAAAGTTAAAAGAAGCTGTCGGCATGAAAACCGGCCGCACAAACCCAGATGTTTTAATAGTTGATGCGATAGAAGGCATCACTGGTGATAGTTACGTCTCAGCGGCTAAAGGCGTAAGACAAGTCAAAGGGGTTTTTCACGGCGTAATCGTGATAGGAGGAAATGGGGCGAGAACTTATTTATGGAAAGATGAACTACTGCGACTGCTATTAAACGATCGTCATCGGTCTGGGATGGTAGTCGCCGCAATTGGCAGTGCTGTTCCCTGCTTGGGAAAAGCAGACCTGATCCAAAGCCTGGAAGTCACGACTGAACCAGGTAATAAAAAAGCCATTAAGGAAATCGAGGATACCAAAGGTGTTGTTGTTAACGATCCTGTCACCTCTCACAACCGCATTTTCACCGTTCAAAATGCAGATGCCGTGGAAGCTTTCCTTGGCCCTTTCATTGAAGAAGTTGCGAAAACCTCTCTCAAATAAGTTCTGCTTTTGAAAAATATTGTTTAAAGATCTGCCTGCTCCTCACGCTCCTTTTGGGTCTTAATAATCTTCATTCTCAGCTTGATTGCATCGTTTAGGCTTTTCACAATCCGGTCATTGGCATCTGGGAAATGTAGCTTTTGGTTAAACTGATCTAAAGTATAAGTCTCAAGCAATTTAGCAAATGCCTCGTCTACAAAAGGCCGGGTCATTT
>CAZMXD010000291.1:0-2429 GCA_964570185.1 uncultured Nitrospina sp.
GCTAGACCCGCAACATCTTTTGACACCTATTCAATTTTCAAAGAGCAAAGCCAAAAAAGCGTATAAAAATACGCAACTTAGGCAAAAATGTGTTCTGAATTTTCTAAAAAAGGCGAGAAATCCTTATTTGAAAGACTTTTCCTTTTGAATTGCCTGGAAAAAACTTTCAGATAAAGATTTTAAGCCTATCGACCAACTGCGTAATCATAGTACCTGAATCTTTGAAAAGCAAGACCTTTATTTAATAAAAATACAATTTTTCTTAATATTTTTTTATTTCGTTGCCCTATCAAAATAGAAACTATCACCTATACCCAAAACCCCAAAAAAGTTAAATATATAGTGGCTTTAAATATGTCACCATTTTTGTTGGTATTTATGGCATTAAAGGTAAATTATTATCAGGTTCAGTCTATTTTGCTTCAGCTTCTTCGATCATTTGGAGGCTTTTGAGTGTATACAGTTTGTGGTATAGACCTTCTTTTTCCATAAGCTGGGTATGGTTGCCGCTTTCTATAAGTTTTCCTTTATCCAAAACGATGATACGTTCGGCATTGTGAATAGTTGACAATCGATGGGCGATTACAAACGAAGTACGTCCTTGCATCAGTCTTTCCAATGCTTCTTGGATGAGAAGTTCGGATTCATTATCTAATGCTGATGTAGCTTCATCGAGAATCAGGATGCGTGGGTTTTTGAGGATTGCACGAGCGATGGCGATACGCTGTCGTTGGCCTGCTGACAGGCGAATACCTTTTTCGCCCACAATGGTTTCATAACCTTCAGGTGTTTCCATAATAAAGGTATGAGCATTGGCGGCTTTAGAGGCTTCGATGACTTCTTCTTTCGTTACCCCAGGTTTAGCATATTCAATATTTTCTAAGATAGTGCCCCCGAACAAAATAGTTTCCTGTGGGACAATTCCAATTTGTTTCCAATAACTATTTTGTTGAATGGTATTAATAGGAATATCATCTATACGAATTTCTCCTTTTATTGGATCATAAAATCGGTGCAGCAGTTGCACCAACGTGCTTTTCCCAGAACCGCTTGGTCCGACCAATGCTACTGTGTCCCCAGGTTGCACTGTAAAGTTCATGCCTCGAATCACTTTTTGGTCTTCTCGATAATGGAAGTGAACATTTTCAAGCTCAACCTTGCCTTTGATTGGAGGTAAGGGTTTGGCATTGGGTAGATCCTTAACTTCTCCCTCCTTGGAAAGAATTTCAAAGACCCTTTTACTGGCACCTACGCCTTCTTGCATCCTTGCGTACAAGCGTGCGAAACTTCCCATGGGCCCTGCGATAATGGTTGCATAAAGAATGAAGGCAATGAGCTCTCCCGGGCTGATTTCCCCTAGAATAACTTCGCGTCCGCCATACCAGAGTAAAATTAGTGATGTTGTGAAAGCGATGAAGCCAATGCTGGGACCGAAAAACGAAGATATAATGACGCGTTTTTTGGCGGACTGAAAGCTGTCTTCAACGGCGCTGCCAAAACGCTCGTTTTCCAATTTGCTGCGCACGAATGATTTTACGACTTGAATGCAGGATATGTTTTCTTCAAGGATTGTAGTGGAGACGGCGAGTTTGTCTTGAATTTCTGTGGAAAGCTTTTTTAATTTGCGACCAAATGTTCTGGCAAATAATACAAGGATTGGCGCGAGAACGAGAATCAGGCAGGTCAATTTCCAATTCATATAGGTGATGATAATGATACCGCCAAAAAGGCGAATAGATTGCTGCAGTAATGTTGCTGGAAGATCGGTGACTATGTTTTCAATGGTGGTAATATCGTTGGTCATACGAGAGACGATTTCGCCTGTGCGGCGTTTTACAAAAAAACTAAGTGAGAGCGTTTGCAGATGTTTAAATAGCTTGATTCTAAAGTCGGTGATTGCTCGTTTTTCAGTTAGATCGAATAAATAATTATGTGCGGTAGAAAAAATCAGTTGAAAAAGAAAAAGTCCAGCGATACTGAATGTCAAGTTGTTCATCAGTGCCAAGTTTTTGTCAATCATGACAACGTCCACCAGTTTTTTTATGTAGAGAGGCACCGCTAGATTAGTCAATGAAGCAATGATGAGACAGATAGCACCTATATACAATGCATTCTTGTAGGGAACTAAGAGAGTCAGAAGTTGTCGGTAATTTTTCATTCGAATTGTGTGGTTTTTTTTAAGTTAATTAATGTAGCATATTTTATTGCATACCCTTTAAGTGATTTAGGGAGTTCCTTCTTTTGTTCGCTAAACTTTCAGTAATTTTTGCAGATATAAAAATTCAGCACACGATTTTTGCATTGCCGTTTGCAATTATGAGCGCATTCATTGCGGCTGAAGGATTTCCAGAAACAGAAAAAATAATATGGATAATAGTTTGCATGGTGGGTGCAAGAAGCGCAGCCATGGCGTTCAATCGTATTTTAGA
>CAZMXD010000292.1:0-2410 GCA_964570185.1 uncultured Nitrospina sp.
TTTTTTCTCACCAGAGTATGAAACATGGAATTAAACATAATGCCCGCCATTACTAAGGCTCCCAGAGGGAAAAGAACCGCATTATTCCTGTGCAATCCCATCTCGTCGCAGGTTTTGTAGGCCGCAGCTGAAACCAAAGTAACACCCATCAGGGCTATCCCGATCCATAACCATCCGATTTGTTCAAATATATTTATTGCCAAGATAATATATGGGGTAAAGACAAACCCAAGAACCACGGAAATATTATAAGTAGCTTTTAATACAGACTCCTTCATTGCCAAAAACATATTTTTTTCCCAGCCGAACCATATCTCTTTTAGGCCAAAATACATTCGAATGGAAAACAACTGTTTTGCGTCGGCAACAAATAATTTCAAGCCCGCCTTCTTAGCGCGTTTTGCTATTAAAACATCTTCAAGAACATCCGCCTTCCCGGCCTCGTGACCACCAATTTTTTCATAGGCCGAACGTCGAAACATCAGGAAAGCACCGAATCCCATGGCACTTCTATGTTTCGGATCATTTACATTTTTAAATCGTGTCAATGATGCTATGAATCCGAATATAACCGGTTGTACAGCCTTTTCCCAAAACGATCCAAATTCCGCCTTGGGCATTAATGTCAACACATCCAGCTCTCTTTCGCGCATGGCATGCATTGCGGTATTTATGGCTGTTGGTTTAAAAACCGGGTCAGCATCTGTAAACAACAAATATTCTCCTTGAGCAACTTTAAAAGCCTGATGTAGAGCAAAGGGTTTCCCCAGCCAACCTTCGGGCAAGTCTGCCGCTTTCAATACCTTTAACCGGGAATTTTCTTGTGCCAAGGTTCGCATAATGCCACCCGTCCTGTCTGTAGAATGGTCGTCAATGGCAATCACTTCAAAATTCGGGTAGTCTTGATTTAACAAAGATAGTAAACACGCCTCAACACCTCTTTCTTCATTTCTGGCGGGAACACATACTGATAATCGAGGCGGATTAGAAATCGGTTTGACTACGGGCCGCAAGCGCACGAGATATACGATGTTAACAGTCAAATAAATAATGACCGTAATAATCAAAATTAGCTGAAGGACTGTTAAAATTTGTATCAAAGCTTAATCCAATTTGATTTTAAAGTTTCAACACCAAAATTAATTTACAATTAAGACAGGAAAAAAGAAGATGAACAAATAAAAATTTGATATGCTTGACAAAGATAACGTGATAAAGATTTTTTTTCCGCAAGTTTTTAAATTCTTATATACCCCCATATAAACAAAGCATGTTCAAAATTAAATCAGCGCTTTTATTGATCCATATTATTTTTCCACTAGCGGTTTGCAGCTCCATTCCTCAAAATACTGAGGCCTTATGTATCCAAAATGAAAGAGCCAATTTAAGAAAAGGGCCGGGAACCAAGCACAAAAAATTATGGGAAGTTTTCAAATATATGCCATTCAAGCAACTGGGTGTTAAAGATGCGTGGAGACGAATACAAGATGTAGATGGCGATATTTACTGGGTATACGCCCCTCTCACGACGCAAAAATATAAATGCGCCGTTATTAAAAACGATAAAACCAACCTACGAACAGGGCCCGGAACTAAATTTCCGAAAGTCCGCTGGTCCCCTCAGGATAAGTTTTTTTCAATGAAAGTCCTTAAAGTTAAGAAAGATTGGGTCCATATAGAAGATAGCGCCGGAGACAAAGCATGGGTATACAGGCCTCTCGTTTGGATTCAATAAAGACCCCCGCGTTAGCTCAAAATCAATAGAAACCCTTATTAAAACAAATTCATTTACCCCTTTCGGATATGCCTTTAATTTACCCGTTTATTCTTTGAAATAAATATAAAAAAATCTTTCCTTTCGATGTAATCTTGGATAATAATAAAGCACCTATAAATAATTTCCAGGGTTCGCCTTAAAGCTATATCTGATTTAGCAAGTTTTACCAGGAGACCTCAATGAATACGGTAACTATTCCCGAACCGATATCACCGGTTAAAAAGTTTCTTTCAAAACCACAAAAATTGCTGATAGATGGTAAACGCATCGACGCAATCAGTGGCGAAACATTTAAAGTTTCTGACCCTTCTACAAATGCCATATTAACCCATGCCCCGAAAGGCGGTAAAGAAGATATCAATCTGGCTGTTAAAGCCGCGCGAAACGCTTTCGAAAACGGTCCATGGAGAAAGATTACAGTATCAGAACGAGGCAAGCTTATCTGGAAATTAGCCGACCTGATTGAAGCAAGAACAGAAGAGTTCGCACAACTTGAAACATTAGATAACGGTAAGCCTCTTGCGATCGCCCGCGCCGCAGATGTTCCTCTCGTCATTGACCATTTTCGCTATTACGCTGGAATGGCAAGCAAAATTCACGGGGAATCCATTGATATCAGCGTTCCTTATGCCC
>CAZMXD010000293.1:0-2388 GCA_964570185.1 uncultured Nitrospina sp.
TTATAATTTTTCTGGATTTGATGATTTATATCCAGCATATTTTGGTTCATGTGATCCCATTTTTTTGGCAGTTTCATGTAGTACATCATTCGGATTTGGACTTGGATGTTTCTTCAGGACTACGGTTTCACCCCATTGAGATTTTAGGTTCCATGCTGTTTAAAATTGGTTTGGTTTTTGCTTTAGGTCCGTCGCCTTTGGCTGTGGTAATCTTTGAGGGAATATTGAACGGAATGGCATTGTTTTCCCATTCAAACATTACTTTACCAAGGAAACTGGATCGCTTTTTGCGTTTTGTTATTGTTACACCTGATATGCATCGTATTCATCATTCAATAGAAAAAATGGAGACTAATGCCAATTTTGGTTTTAACTTTTCCATTTGGGATAGATTCCTGGGAACCTATATTCACGATGCAAAAAAGGAGCAATCAAAAATTATTGTAGGTGTAAACCAATTTAGAATTAGCGAGGAATTAGGACTAAAAAACTTATTATTGATGCCTTTTAAAGAAATCCCTAAAAAATATTCTCTTTCTCCTGAAAGAGATTAAGAGATGCAATTAATCCATTAACGAAAATATTACCATCTTGCGTATTATCGGTGGTGATAAAGGTACTACTAACAATTTGGCTGGTTTCTAATTATGTCTCCAAGATACTATATTGGCACCGCAATTTTCATTTGCGGTTTGACATTTGCCATTAGTTATTGGAAAAAAAAGCAGACAGGCAAAGAAATTTTTGTGATTTTTATGAAAGTCTTGACCGCAATGGGAGTTATTTTTGGTGCAGTTGTGGCCCTTGCTTGGCTTCTTGCTTATTCGGGAATTGCCCAGTCTGGATTTTTCCTATGAGTATTCAACTGTCCGATTTTTCGGACTCAATGATAATTATAATGGTCCTTTCTTTTTTTGTGATTTCATACTTTATGGGTATGCTGGTTCATTCGGCATGGATGTATGAGGATAAGGGGAGTGTTAAAAAGGACAGTAGATTTGGTTGGATCCTCTGCATGGTCGCAGGTACTTGTATAACAGGGTGGATGTTTTATTATGGCTATTATGTCAACTTTGTGCGTTAAAATGTTTAGCTTGCCAGTAAATCAACCAAGCGCTGGCAATCATTTTTATATCCAAGAATCTCCTCATTCTCTTCTTCGCCCAAATCATCCGTCAAGTTTTCTTCTATCAATTCTATTGCGTCGTTGAGTCCGCCAGCGACAATATCGAGATCTGTTTCGGTTAGGGCGTAAATTGAGCTGTTGGCCTTAAGTTTGTCAAAAACTCGCAAATATCTTTCTTTATAATTTGTCAGAGAATTCTTTTTTTCCGAACGCAACTCCTTTTTGAGCTCGCTTGTCATATCAGAGATGGAGTCATTGAGAGCCATTTTTATTGTTTCAATATCATTGTCTGTAACGGATGCGAGTGATTTCATTTTTCCTGCGGGAATTTAAGTTGTGGTGTTTGCGTTAGAATTTTCAGTACCAGATATTTGACGTTTTACCATAAACTTCCTAAAAAGTTCATGAAAAAAATACTATGAAGTGTTTTTTCTAATCTAATAAAACAGGCCGGCCCACAAAGTGAACCGGCACCTATTTTTTGTTATGTATTTTTAAATACTTACTTAGGAGACACCTGTTACCTCAATTTTATGAGGTTTGACCTGCTCATGTATGGGCATATCGACTTCCAATACACCATTTTCAATTTTGGCAGAAACTTTCTCCGTGTTAACCCGTTCACTCAATTTAAAGTTTCTCTCGAAACCCTGATTGATGAATTCCCGAATATGGTAATTTTCACTTTTAGTTTCATCATGGTTTTCTTTGCGTCCTTTAATGGTTAATACTCCATTATGAACTTCAACAGTTATATCTTTCTCCATCATTCCTGGGGTTTCGGCTTCCAGATGAAAAGAGTTATCGTTTTCGGTTACATTTACTTTTGGTAAAATTGTTTTCCCGTCCGTAAGCCATTGATTATTTTTTGTTACGAAGAACGGATCCGTATCAAAGAATTTGTCTAAATGATTTGCAGTATGCCAAGTTACGAGACTCATGATATTGCCCTCCAAATTAAATATATTTTGATTTTTTCATGGTTCTCGGCCGAGAATATATTCCTTATCTAAGTTATAGATAAAATCAGAAAATGAAGATGTCAAGCAAGTTTAAAAAATTTTGATGAAATAAGATTAAAAAAAGTAATGCTGTATATAAAGAGGGCAAAACCGCTTTGCAAAAAATGAGTTTCAAAAGGCCGGTCTAGCTACTGGGGATTCGAAAATACTATTTACGGATGGATTGGAATTTTAAAAAGCAATAAAAAGTTTCAGTTTTCTGACAGACAATTCTAAGTCCTTGTAAAATATTATGGGCCC
>CAZMXD010000294.1:0-2388 GCA_964570185.1 uncultured Nitrospina sp.
GCGGTTTCCGGTACCGCAGGTCGGAGGTTCGAATCCTCTCGGGCGTACCACACTACAAATTACCAATCAATATTCTTAAAAGCTTCTATCCTAAGGGGCTATAAATAGCCCCCAAGACTCTAGCAAACTTTCTTCATCGCGTGATCCAGCTTGATCCCCCTTCGGGGCATGAATGTTAATTAAGAGATATAATATGAGCAAGGTGCAGATGTTTTAGACCCATCCTCAGGTGCCATCTAACAAGGTACACCACCACAATCCTCTGGCGATCCGTCCGTAACCCCCGAAGCCACATCACCATGTGCACCATTAGCAGGCGCCATTGTTGCACAAGGCACACCACCGCAATCCTCTGGCGATCCGTCCGCAACCGTTCCCGGAACCATTTTTCCTGGATGCATTGTTCCAGGAGCCATTTTTTCCGAAGGCATTCCTGCAGGTGCACCTTTTGGGTGTCCATCAGCCTGTCTTAGGCTTTCAGCGACAGAGTTATTTCCCCTCGTACTTTTTAATCCTCGACCATCTTCCCTCATAGCTCGATCCGCTGCTCTATCAGCGTCAGCTGTGATTGGCAAAAATAGAATAGCAGCTAACCCAGTAATTAATGCGTATGCCTTGATGTTTTGTTTTTTAAACATAATTCCTCCCCTATCAAAGTGTTAATCTAAACAAAAAAATAAATGAATGTGTAGGATGTAACCTTAAATTTTCGTAAAATTATTCATCCTTTATCAACCTTGCTAGTTCTTAGTTAAAACTAACTCTAGTAGTCAATTGGATAAGGAAAATACCATTAAGCGCTAAGATATGGTAGTTAATATTGTGTTAAGTATATTTGATAGAAGTTGTACCAGGGAATAGAACCATCCCAATTTGTTGACACATGGGTTCCGACTTTTGGGCAATATATGTCTTTCATCAGGATATACTTAACGTGGTAATAGTTTAGTTAGAAAGATATTTAGATAAAATTTAAACAAATGAATCGGAACACAAATAATTTAAGAATTGTAATGGTAATTTTCTTATTAATTTTGGTTAGTTGGCCATTAGAGGTTTTAGCCCACCAACCCAGACTAGTCATAATGGAAAAAATTAATATTAACGAACCAGAAATATCGAAGGCTTACTATGGCAATCTTTCAGGAAAACCACATATTTATACAGTCAGTACAAGTTCGCCAATTGATTTATATGTAAATGTTTTGGTTCCTTTTATAGAAGGGCCAGAAAAAAATGTGACAGTCAAAATCTTTAAGGGTGAACAACCTATAGGTATACTTAGCCCTAAAAAAGCTGACTGGAAGGAATTTTTTGAGCCATTTGGCCAAAGCATGTATTGGAAAGGACCTGAGTTTAAACTTCGTGCTGAAGCTGGAAAATATAAAATTCATGTGCAAAGTACAGAAAAGAATATCAGATATGTTTTGGCTACTGGAGAAATTGAAGCCTTTGATGGGCCAGAGAGTTTAAGAGCAATTTCACTTATTCCTGAATTAAAGAAAAAATTTTTTGAAGAGTCGCCTCTCAGCTTTATACTCTCACCGCTTGGATGGGGATATGTGCTAATCTTACAACTGTCAGCACTATTGATGGGGTTCGTTATATCAAAGATATTAAATATTAGTCGAATCAAATTTCAAACGAGTTACTTTCAGAGATGGGCTAAGAAAATCATGATTTATGGTGTGTTTTTTTGGGCGACCTTCCTTTTCTTCTCTATCCAAACTTCATGGCACCCTTTATTAATTATTATTTCTGGTCTTTCTCTTTTTATGGCCATAATTAGTAGGAGCAAACTTAAGGCCTCTTAAAGGAATTCTAGTTAATATTTTGTTAAGATATATTTGTGTGGGATGCTATACTTTGCTGGTAATATCTAGCAACGATAAACCTTTCATATCGAATGATGTAACACCTCAAGTCTAGAATGGAGGGCACCAATGAATAAAGGAATCGTTTTACTAGGCACTATTTTAGCGCTCGTCCTTTTCACTTCTTGCGCGTCTAATCATGCTGCAATTCCCAAAGCTTTTCCAGGCTCTCCCGAAATATTCAATGTCAATAATGAAGGTACTGTAGAAGTAAAAGTCGATAACCTAACAAACCAGCCCATGCACTGGGTTTTTGTTAACTGCAACCACTGGAGTGGCTGTTACATGCGTTGTCAGGGACCCGCAAAAACCTGCAAGAGCATTGCAAAGAAATCGGGTCTAAAAATTAGTCATACCATGACCAATAAGTCAAAATAAGATTGAAATATTTCTCGAGTTAAGAGGATTAAAACTAATACTATTTTGACATTTGCTTTAAATTGAGCGATTCTATGATTGCGTACCTGATGGGTTTAACAGGGGAGCCCGTGAGGTGTTGATGGATGCCCTGAGA
>CAZMXD010000295.1:0-2378 GCA_964570185.1 uncultured Nitrospina sp.
CTATCAAGGAAAATGCCGTGCAGGAAACTGTGACCGAGAATTTTAAGCAACGTAAAGGAAAAAGAAAATGCCCGAAATGTGGGTCTGACAAAATAATTCCTATTAGTTATGGTTATATAGATGGGTCATCGGAAATCATGCAAAAAATTATTAATGAAGAGATTGAAACTGGAGGGTGCTGTATAGATGAAGAATCTCCAAAATGGAAATGTCAGAATTGCGAAGAAAGGTTTGGAAAACTAGACTGGGTTTAAAGAATAAATGGAAGTTCAAAAACCAAACATAGGGGAAATATTTTCTTTATTTCAAGACACAATTTTTCTTTATCATTCCGATAAAGAATTAATCTATTTATAAAAACAATAGAATGAAAAGAATTTCAGATATTAGAATAGACTTGAAAAATATTTCAGGTGCACTATCAGATATAATTCCTCCTGAAACGAGTAAAAAGGGTGAACAAGAAGCTTTGACCATTTATCGCCCAGATGAAATATCTGCTTTAGATTCAGACTTTATCAATAATGAAAATCCTATATCTGATTCAATTAGTCCTGAAAATAACCCCATCCCTTATTTTGAGCTCCCTCCTGAAATTGAGAAAGGTAACCTAGAAAAGATTCTTTCCGATGAAACTGGAAACGATTTAGAAAGAGCTTTGAAAGTTGATGGAATGGATGCACATGGATGGTATATTTCCTTTCATTATACAGGGCCGCAGTGGGGTATATATATTCCAAAATCTGAAATTTTAAAATTCGCGATTTTTGTTTTTAGGAAACTGAAATGCAACCCCGAAAAAATGATGGAATTAGCATTCGAGTCAATTTATCGCCACGAGCTCTGTCATTTTTTCATTGATTACATTGTAGCTCAAAGAGAGTTGATTTCTGGTTCGCCTCATTATTTGAAATTTAAACAATGGCTAAAAAAAACAAATCAGCGTTACTTTCCTTCTGAAGAAAAAATTGCGAACGCATGGATGTTAAGAGGGCTTAAGTACCCAGCAAAAAATC
This sequence comes from uncultured Nitrospina sp., assembly GCA_964570185.1. Taxonomy (GTDB): domain Bacteria; phylum Nitrospinota; class Nitrospinia; order Nitrospinales; family VA-1; genus UBA8687. The sequence goes on from CAZMXD010000295.1 coordinate 1,017, forward strand.
TAAGAGCCTCAGGAGCTTTAGAATTATTAAGGAAATATTCAAAGTTACAACCCGCTGGTTATAACGAAGGGTATACGATTTTAGACAAACCTCAATTTATTTGTGAATTAGAAGGTTTAATTTATGAGATTGCCTGTCAGGCGGAGGTAAACCATTTGCCTTCCCCAAACAGTGTAGACGTATTTAAATTATTTCCATTATACGAAACTGATGCTTGGAAATATTGCCCTATTCATATAGTTAACGATACATCTGATAAAGGATTGCCAGATTTTGAAATAAACTTATTCCCTAAAATAAGTAATATTTTGGAATCTGAGAAATTCTCAAAGAAAATCCACAAACAAACTATCAAAATTCAGAATAATTGGAGGAAAGCCCAGGATCAAATTGCAATTTCTACAGGGTTTAAAGGATTAGATTTTAAAAAATTTACAAAAGCCGGAGAAAATGTTTTTTCAATCAGGCTTGATTCTAATATCAGGGTACACTTAATTTACGAAAAGGATTCGAGTTCATGGGTAGCTTATGATGTGGGATCTCATAGAGAAATGGGACATGGATAATTTATTACATGGACAATTTTATGTCGAATGAACCTGAAATAAATTTCCCGTTATTTTAGTGATTCAATGTATCCGTTAAAGCAGCGAAATAGTGTGGGGCTGGGTGTGGGGCTAGAAATACTTGAAAGTTAAAACCCTTCAAATATCAATGGGTTTTGGTGAAATTTGGTAGACCTTGGGGCTACCATATTCCATTTTTTTGCAAGTACTTGCATAGCAGTCAAATCACTGACTCCCTGATTGCCTACCATTTGTGTCCAAGTTGTATCCAACATTATCAAATTCTCGTCAATCCAAAATCATCTGCGATTCTGTTCTGGCATTCGTAGCCCTTGCCCGCTTTAAAATAGACCTGTTTCGGACACTTCGTTCGATATTTCAAGATTACAGATATAGACTTTTTCCCATCCATATGTAAAGATTACAATAACTTAACTTAGAGTAAACTGTTGTGAGCGATAGTCAAGATATGAATCAAGATATGAATCAAGATGTGAATCAAGATGTGAATCAAGATTCTGTATCCCTTTATCAATTGGGAGAGAAATACAATAAAGGTGAAGGAGTTCCCCAGGATCACCAAGAAGCCTTTAAACTATTTAAAATTTCGGCAGAGCAAGGATATTCAGAAGCACAGTCTAGTCTAGGAATTATGTATGCGGAAGGAGTCGGGGTAAAAACAAATTATATAGAAGCTATTAAATGGTTCATTTCTTCGGCAAAACAAAATAACTCGAATGGAGAATATAATTTAGGGAAGATGTATGCAACCGGGTCTGGGGTTAATCGTAATCTA
>CAZMXD010000296.1:0-2363 GCA_964570185.1 uncultured Nitrospina sp.
ATTGAAAAAAGAGGACTGGAAAATATTTCAAAAATTGGTGCTGGTAGTATGCGCGATGCTCAGAGTCTCCTGGATCAGGTTATTGCTTATGGCGGCAAAAAGGTCGATGCGCAATCTGTAGAAGCGGTTTTGGGCATTGTGGATGGAAACACCCTTGAAGTATTTGTTGACCGATTAATAGACCGAAAGCCGGCGGCTTTGGTTGTATTGATACAGAAAATAGTTAAGCAGGGCAAAGACCTCAGTTTATTTTGCCGCGGTCTTATGGAGTATTTAAGAAACCTTTTGATAGTAAAAATTTCTAACCAACCCGAAACTTTGATCAATACCCATAGCTTTAGTTTGGAAACCTTGAAAAAACAGGCTGAAAAATTTAATGCTGATGAATTGCAAGTGATGTTTGCTGTTTTAACAAAAGCTGAAATGGAAATGAAAAAAAGTTCGGTTTCCCAAATGATTTTTGAAATGGCTTTATTACGTTTGATAGAAACGCGACCTTTTAAAAATATTGACGAACTCATAAATAGGATCAATCAGGCCGAGACTAATAATGCGCAGCTCTTTCCATCCTCGCCTAAAGATCAAAGTAATACTGATGAGTCACTCCTATCTTCTAGCTTTGTTAATCAAGGAAGTCCAATTTCATGGGATAAAATCAAGCAACAGATAACGCGGACAAAACCTTTTTGGGAGCATTATATTGAAAAGTGCCGGGTTCTTCTTTTAACCGAAAATCAAATTCATTTAGAATTTCGTGACAAATTTACCTTCGATTTGGTAGAGACACCCGAAAACATTCAGTTTCTTAAAAAAACTGTTAAAGAGGTTTGTGGCTGCGATGTGGATATAAAGTTAAATCTCCAAATTCAGAAGGAAGTTCCTGCTAGAACAAAAGACGAGGAAAAAAAAAAGGCAAAAGATTTTAAAATGGAAAAACAAAAATCCGAATCAGAAATAATTCAAGACGCTCTGGACATTTTCGGCGGTGTTGTGGTCAAATGATATTAATTTTGAATAACGGGAAGATGCCCCAAGGTATTTTAAAATATTATGTTTGATAAAGGTTGGACTGGATTATTGAAACAAGCAACAGAAATGCAATCTAAACTTGCCGAAATGCAGGAAGAGTTGGCTGAAAAGACTGTTGAAGTAAGTACTGGCGGTGGAATGGTAAAAGTGGTTGCGAATGGTCTGAATGAAATTATTTCAATAAAGATTGATGATGAATTGATTAATATGAATGATCGTGAAGTTCTCGAAGACTTGGTAACTGGTGCTATTAACGAAACCAATAAAAAAGTTAAAGAATTAGCTCAGGGTGAAATGACCAAAATGACCGGCGGTATAAAAATTCCCGGCCTCTTCCCTCCGACCTAGCAGGGCAAACCTTTTCGCTAATAAGGCAGAACTTTTTCGAGCGGGAAGATTTTTCTCCCTATGTTGTAAATAAATCTTTTTCCATGTATCTAAACGGTACAATTAAGGATAAAATTTCAATGGATGAAAGCCTTTGATGGATTAATGGGTGTGAAACTATTCCTCGCTTACAATATGCTGCTATGAAGAGACCACCAGCTGTCAACGAGCTCATAGACGAGTTGAAAAAGCTTCCTGGAATTGGACAAAAGACCGCTGAACGTCTCTCGTTTTTTCTAATGCGCAGTCAAACCAATCAAGCGACCAAACTTGCCAATGCAATTCAAAACATAAAAGAAAAAATTATTCTTTGTTCCCTATGTCATGGAATTACTGAAGCCGATCCCTGTGGAATTTGTACAGATACTTCTCGAGATCAAAAGCAAATATGTGTAGTGGAGGAGCCCCATGACGTATATGTTATGGAAAACATGGGTTATTTCAAAGGTGTTTACCATGTATTGATGGGGGTTATATCTCCGTTGGATGGAATTGGTCCTGATGATTTAAACATTGATGCTTTAAAAGAGAAAGTGGCTAGTAAAGAAATTCGTGAAGTAATACTTGCTACCAATCCAGATATGGAAGGCGAATCTACTGCGGTCTTTGTTTCAAAAGTTCTCAAGCCGCTGAATGTAAGGGTTACCCGTATTGCGCGAGGCTTGCCAGTAGGATCGGATATTGAATACGCCGACTCCGTGACTCTGTTGAAATCACTCGAAGGGCGCATGGAAATGAGTTAGGTTAGCGTGCGAACTCTAAATATTTAAATCATAAAAGCAAACAGCATTGCCAAGCTTTTTAATCCAAGTTTGTTAATATTTGTTTTAACTATTGGGTAAGAAAAAGTTTTAATTCCGCTTGACAATATGTTAAAACTGGACTAATTTTCAACACTTTAAGATAAAAATTTACTCCATTCCGGTGTGGCGCAATGGTAGCGCAAT